>CAXUBM010000014.1:13032-18931 GCA_964249235.1 uncultured Acetobacteraceae bacterium
CCGGAGGCCACGATCCTGCGACTGCGCTGGGCGGTGATGGAGCTGAGCAACGCCGACGGGACCCGGACCGAGGCGGCGACCCGCTTGGTGGATGCCGCCCGGCTTGCTTTGCCGGCCGCCGGCGCCCGCGAGGCTGAAGCACGCGTCTGGTATCTCTTCGCCGACGGCCTTCAACATGTCGAAAGCAACGCTCCCGAGGCACGACGCCTCTTCGCCGCCGCCGCCGCCCAGGCGGACACGATGCCCGGTCGCTTCGATCAGCACGTGCGCTTCGTCCTACGCCAGCGCGAGGCGCTCATGTCCTTGCGGCTCGGCGGCTGGCCACGCGCCGGCGAGGAGTTCGGCGCTCTCCTGACCCGCACGGTCGCCAGCGAGGGCGCTCGGTCGGCCGATGCCCTGCAGGTCGAGCTCAACCAGGCCCAACTCGCCCTGATGTCCGGCGCCACCCCGACGGCGGTGTCGATCCTCGACCGCATCTACCCCGACTTCCTGTCGGTCTACGGTCCCGGACACCGGCTCACGGAGATCCTCCTCGCCGCCCGCGCCCAGTCGCTCGCCATGGTCGGACGCTACGACGACTCGATCCGCGACGACCTGACCATCAGGGATCGCGTGATCGCTCAGCAGGGACCCTCCTCGTTCTACGCGCTCGCCCTCGGCAACGACATCGCGGAGTCGCAGTGCCGAGCCGGCAAGCTCGACGAAGGACTGGCCACGGCCAGGCGCGCCTATGCCGACACGACGGCCAGCTTCGGCAAGACCGCCGCTCTGGCCGACATCTCGGCCACCACCCTCGCCTTCTGCCTCATACTGTCCGGCCGCCCCGCCGACGCCGAACCGCTGCTGGCGAGCGTCGATGCACGCAAGGCGGGCGTGCTGGCCGCCGATCCCGATTACGACGCGCAGCTCGACATCATGCGCGCGGCCGTGGACCTCTCGTCCGGCGACGTGGCCGACGCCGACGCCTTGATGCGCTCGCCCCGGCGCGTCTATGAGCGTCCCGGCGCCGACCCCTACCTCCGCAGCTGGACCGGCCGCCTGTCCGCCCGCATCGAAGCGGCCGCGATCCCCGCCACGACGCCGGTTTTGAGAACTCCTTGAGACAGTCCTGAGGACCCGACAGCCCGTGATGTGCCTCGCTGCGCTCTCCCGTTGAAGAGAGCGAAATGGTCCTTCAAGCATCGCAGCCGGTCGCGGCCAGCCCGACCGAGCCCGTCTTCCAGTCCCCTGGCGTGAACGTCACCCGCACCCTGGTCCAGATCGGCGGCGCGTCCTACCCGGTCAACGGCATCGGCAGCGTCATGGTCATCAAGCCTCGCTGGCTCGGCCTGCTGATCGCAGGCGGCGCCCTCGCCCTGGCGGGCGTCGCCCTGATCCAGTCGTCGGGCATCTACGCCGTCCTCCTCGGCGCCGCGCTGATCGCCGTCGGCCTGCTCCTCCCGCATCGCCTGATGATCCGCACCGCCAGCAGCAACCAGCAGGCACTGACCTCGCGCAACCGCACCTTTCTCTTCTCCGTAAAGCAGGCGATCGAAACCGCCGTCGCTCTGCGCGGATAAGCCGACATGAGTCTTCGCGTGCTGGCCTGCCTCGTCGCGCTCCTGCCTCTGCCGGCGCTCGCCGGCACGCTGGTCGCCACGCACCCGGGACTGATGTGCGTCTCCCCGGACGCGCTCGCGACGCTCACCCTTCCCGACGGCAGCAGCCGCGCCGCCAGCCCGAAGGCCCGCCCCGGCGACGCCGCCCTCGCACGGGCAGGTGGCTGCATCGACATCCCGCGAGGTGCCCGCGTCGAGACCACGAGTATGCGCAAGCGCACCAGCCTCGTCCTGTTCGACCCGCAGGACGGGCGCGGCCGCCGTATCTTCGTCGCGCCGAACATCGATTTCGGAACGGTCGCCGCCCAGGCCGCCGGTCGCTCCTGTCTCCGTTACGAGGTCCCACTCCAACTCACCGGCCGGATCACCAGGGGTTCCGGCTACGGCGAGGACATCCACACCGGCGTCGTCGGCTGGTCCCACTGGCAGCAGATCACGCTCGATCACCCGATCTGCACGGTCGCGATCCCCAACTCGTTCGAGGAGGCCGTGCACGGCATTCGCGACATGCAGCCCATCTTGCCCACCGGCACCGCCATGCCCAAGCCCGGCACCCGCGTCACCGTGGTCGGCAAGCTGTTCCACGCCGACAACGGCAATCAGATGACCACCGTCCTGATCGACATCGCCACGCTCGACGTCGCACGCTGAGAACGCTCGACGCGCCGCGACACTGGCCTCCCGCCGTGCGCCATGGTAACCGCTGCCCGGAACAAGGGGCGGAAACGCGTGAGTTCGACCACCGAAACGACCATCGGCGCCGGCGCGCCCGCGAGCGGTCTCGCCGCCCGCTACGCCGGCGCGCTCTACGACATCGCCGCCGACCGACGCGCCCTCGATCACGTCACCGACCAGATGCAAGCCCTCGGCCGCCTCATCGACGAGAACGACGTGCTGCGCCGCCTCCTCGCCAGCCCGCTGGTGCGCGCCGGCGAAGCCGGTCACGGCCTCCGCCAGGCCCTCGAACAGCAGGGCTTCGACAAGCTCGTCATCGACTTCGTCTCCGTCGTCGCCGCCAACCGCCGCCTGCGCGCGCTGCGCGACATCGTGCGCGCCTACGCCGCCCTCGAAGCCCGACGTCGCGGCGTCACCCCGGCCAGCGTCACCACCGCCCATCCGCTCACCGACGCGCAGCGCCTGCAGCTCCGCTCGCGCCTGACCGCCGCCGGCCACGGCGACGTGGCCCTGACCGAAACCGTCGACCCCAGCCTGCTCGGCGGCCTGACGCTGCGCGTCGGCGCCCGCCTCTACGACGCCTCAATCAAGAGCCGGCTCCAACGCCTGGCCTACCGCATGAAGGGAGCCGCGTGATGGACATCCGTCCGGCCGAAATCTCCGACATCCTCCGCCAGCAGATCGCCTCCTTCGACACCGAGGCCGAGATCGCCGAGACCGGCCAGGTCCTGTCCGTCGGCGACGGCATCGCCCGCGTCTTCGGCCTGCAGAACGTCATGGCCGGCGAACTCGTCGAGTTCCCCAGCGCCGGCCTGCGCGGCATGGCGCTCAACCTCGAGTCCGACAATGTCGGCATCGTCCTCTTCGGCGACGACCGCGGCATCCGCGAAGGCGACACCGTCACCCGCACCGGCGACATCCTCTCCGTCCCCGTCGGCCGCGGCCTGCTCGGCCGCGTCGTCGACGCGCTCGGCCAGCCCATCGACGGCAAGGGCCCGATCGAGAACACCGAGATGCGCCGCGCCGAGGTCAAGGCGCCGGGCATCATGCCCCGCCAGTCGGTCAGCGAGCCCATGCAGACCGGCATCAAGGCCATCGACGCTCTCGTGCCGATCGGCCGCGGCCAGCGCGAGCTGATCATCGGCGACCGCCAGACCGGCAAGACCGCGCTGATCGTCGACACCTTCATCAACCAGAAGACGATCAACGGGTCCGACGACGAGAAGCGCAAGCTCTACTGCATCTACGTCGCCATCGGCCAGAAGCGCTCCACCGTCGCCAACCTCGTCCGCCAGCTCGAGGAATCGGGCGCGATGGACTACACCATCGTCGTCGCCGCCACCGCGTCGGACCCGGCGCCGATGCAGTTCCTCGCCCCCTACACCGGCTGCGCCATGGGCGAGTATTTCCGCGACAACGGCATGCACGCCCTGATCGCCTATGACGACCTCACCAAGCAGGCCGTCGCCTACCGCCAGATGTCCCTTCTCCTCCGCCGCCCTCCCGCCCGCGAGGCCTATCCCGGCGACGTCTTCTACCTCCACTCCCGCCTGCTGGAACGAGCGGCGAAGATGAACGACGAGCACGGCGGCGGCTCGCTGACCGCGCTGCCGGTGATCGAGACCCAGGCCGGCGACGTCGCCGCCTACATCCCGACCAACGTCATCTCGATCACCGACGGCCAGATCTTCCTCGAAACCGAGCTCTTCTTCCGCGGCATCCGCCCGGCCATCAATGTCGGCGGCTCCGTCAGCCGCGTCGGCTCCGCCGCCCAGATCAAGGCGATGAAGCAGGTGGCCGGCCGCATCAAGCTCGAGCTCGCCCAGTATCGCGAGATGCAGGCCTTCGCCCAGTTCTCCTCCGACCTCGACGAAGCCACCCAGAAGCAGCTCGCCCGCGGCGCCCGCCTGACCGAGATCCTCAAGCAGCCCCAATACAGCCCGCTCGCCGTCGAGGAGCAGGTCGTCTCCATCTACGCCGGCACCCGCGGCTTCCTGGACAAGATCCCCGTCGAGCGCATCGTCGAGTTCGAGCGCGCCCTCCTCGACGACCTGCACGCGAACGGCCAGGACATCCTCGACAGCATCCGCAACGATCGCGAGCTGAAGAAGGAAACCGACGAGAAGCTCGGCGCCTTCATCGGCAAGTTCGTCGAGCGATTCGGCAAGTAATGCCCTCGCTCAAGGAGCTGCGCGGACGCATCAACAGCGTCAAATCCACGCGCAAGATCACCAGCGCGATGAAGATGGTCGCCGCCTCCAAGCTCCGCCGCGCCCAGGCCCGCGCCGAGGAAGGCCGGCCCTACGCCCAACGCATGCAGCGCATGCTTGAGAACCTCGCGCGCTCCGTCGGCGACAAGCCCGATCTGCCCGAACTCCTGCGCGGCCGCGACCGTGATCAGACCCACCTGATCGTCGTCGTCACCGCCGACCGCGGCCTCGCCGGCGGCTTCAACAGCAACACCGCCCGCTACGCCCGCAACCTCGCCCGCCGGCTCCAATCCGACGGCAAGACCGTCAAGCTCCTGACCGTCGGCCGCAAGGGTGCGGACATCCTCCGCCGCGACTTCCGCGACGCCTTCCTCGACCAGGTCAGCTACGCCAACGAGCGCAACGTCACCTTCCGCCACGCCGACGAAGTCGGCCGCACGGTCGTCGAAGCCTTCGACCGGGGCGAGTTCGACCGCTGCACCCTCGTCTACAACCGCTTCGTCAACGTCATGTCCCAGGTCCCGACCGAGCAGCCGCTGATCCCGCTCTCCCTGCCCCAGAACGACAACGAGGAGGGCGAGCCGATCCCCTACGAGTTCGAGCCCGACGAGGAGACCATCCTCCGCCGCCTCCTGCCCAGGAACATCGCCGTGCAGATCTACCGCGCCATCCTCGAAAGCGCCGCCGGCGAGCAGGGTGCGCGAATGACCGCCATGGACAGCGCGACGAGAAACGCCGGCAAAGCCATCGACCGCCTCTCCCTGCGATACAACCAGACCAGGCAAGCCAACATCACCAGGGAATTGATCGAGATCATTTCCGGGGCCGAAGCAGTTTAGGGGCACTGCCCCTAAGACCCCGCCAAAGGGCTCACCCTTTGAAAACCGGAACTTAAGTCACGCGGGTCTGGGGGCGCTGCCCCCAGCGGGTCCAGGGCAGAGCCCTGGAAAACAGGAGCCAACGAAATGTCCGAAGTCCAAGACCGCCCCCAGTCCACCGGCGCCCGCAACAACACCGGCCGCATCACCCAGGTCCGCGGCGCCGTCGTTGACGTCGAGTTCGAAGGCGAACTCCCCTACATCCAGTCGGCCCTGACCACCCGCCTCAACGACCGCGACCTCGTTCTCGAGGTCGCCCAGGAGATAGGCGAGCGCACCGTCCGCTGCATCGCCATGGACACCACCGACGGCCTCGTCCGCGGCCACGAGGTCGCCGACACCGGCGCCCCGATCCAGATGCCCGTCGGCCCCCAGACCCTCGGCCGCATCCTCAACGTCATCGGCGAGCCCATCGACGAGCGCGGCCCCGTCAACGCCGAGAAATACTACTCCATCCACCGCGACGCCCCCTCCTTCGAGGAACAGGCCGCCGCCGCCGAGATCCTCGTCACCGGCATCAAGGTCGTCGACCTCCTCT
>CAXUBM010000015.1:0-18526 GCA_964249235.1 uncultured Acetobacteraceae bacterium
TGCGGTCAAGATTGCGCGGGATTGGAATGTGCCGGCGTCAGGCGCTGGATACGTGACGCGGTTCGCCGTGCTACGATCCTTTCTGGACGCCTATGATGTGCAGGATGCAGGCGGACGGGAACATCAGGAGTACTGGATACCAGCTGAACACCTGCCGGCTTTCAATGCTGCCGTTGTTGGCGTCATCGACGTGATTGCGGCGTTCTGTGACCCCGCCGCGACGCATGGTGTCCGCCTCTGAGCGCCTGCCGGCGCCCGTGACCACCTTCATACCGGTCGGGTTGGCAGGTGCATTAAGAAGTGCGCGCCCTTGTCGGCGGGGACGAGTTGGAGACTGCCGCCAGCCCCGCTCACGATGCGCGCGCGATGGGAAGCCCCAGGCCGGTGCCGCCGGCTTGGCGGGCCGTGGTGAAGAATGGCTCGAAGACGCGCGCGTGGTGAGCGGGGCTGCTCCCTGGGCCGTCATCCTGGACGTCGATGCGGGTCTCACCTCGAGGGGATTGCTCTTTCACGAGGAACGCGACACCTCCGGCAGTCTGACTGCCGACGGAAGTTGACCGGTTCTCGACCGCTGCAGAGGGCTCCACTCCTGAGTGGCGAAGGCTCGCGAAGAGGCGCCGAGCGATCGCGCCGGGGTGATCGCGTCCGTCGCGCGGGAGCTTCGGCTACCTGCCCGAGATGAGCGGCGGCATCGTCACCGAGGCGCGGTAGGCTCGTCGCCGGATCCCAAGCCCAGAACTTTCGATTGCATAGAGGGCGACCGCTTCTGCGCCAAACACCGCAAGCTCAGGTCTTGGATCGGAACGACGGAGCACCGCCTGTCGATAGGGCTTCGAGACAGGAGGGACACGCGAGCCGAAGGGCTACCTGTTTGGCGGTTTGACTCCGCGCGGTCGGCTCCAAGAAATTTTGTGGCCCGCTACATATCGGCTCGAGAGTGCATCGGCCAGATGGCAACTGCCGTCGAGATCGCGCGTCATATTCGAATCGACCGTGTAATCGGACCAGGCACCGGAGCGAGAGCGATGGATCCAAGGGCGAAACGGACGCTCGGAAAGAGCGGTGTCGACGTTACGGTGATCGGTGCCGGTGGAGGGCCGCTCGGCGAGTTGTACGACCGTATCGAAAGCGGCGTCGCACTTGGGATGGTCGAGGCGGCCTACGAGTCCGGCATTACCCTCTACGACACGTCACCGTTCTACGGTCATGGTCTCTCCGAGCACCGCTTCGGGACCGTGCTCAACCAGAAGCCGCGCGACAGCTTTGTCCTCGCGACCAAAGTCGGGCGCTACCTGGTTCCGCCGGTCGACCGCCCGCTCGACAGGTCACCTTACGTCGGCGGCCTCGAGTTCAACCACGTCTTCGACTATACCAAAGACGGCACGTTGCGCTCCATCGAGCAAAGCATGGCCAGGCTTGGACTGTCCCGTCTTGACTGTCTGACCATCCACGATGTGGACGTCTGGACGCATGGAAGTCGTGAAGTCTACCTCGAGAAGTTCAAGGAGACGATGGAGGGAGCCTACCCGGTGCTGCACGACCTGCGTGCGCGCGGGATCATCAAGGCGATCGGCGTCGGTCTGAACGAGGTCGACGTGTGCATGGAGTTCGCCAAGGCGGGCGACTTCGACTACTTCCTACTTGCGGGTCGCTACACTCTCCTCGAGCAGGCCGCGCTCGACGACTTCCTTCCGCTGTGCCTCGAACGCAAGATCGGCATCATGCTCGGCGGCCCCTACAATTCGGGGATCCTGGCGACGGGAGCCGTTCCGGGCGCGCGTTACAACTACGTTCCCGCCCCGGCCGAGATCATGGACCGCGTCAAGCGGATCGAGGACGTGTGCAAGCGACACGGCGTGCCGCTCGCCGCGGCGGCTCTCCAGTTTCCGCTCGGCCATCCGTCGGTCACGTCGATGATCCCCGGTGCGGTCTCGGCGGCCGAGGTTGAACGCAATATTGCTCTCATGGCGCACGAGATTCCTCCCGCGCTCTGGGATGAGCTCAAGCAGGGACGGCTACTCGACCCTCGTTCGCCCGTCCCGACATGAAGGACATGAGCGGAAGACCGGCCGCGCCGACGCTCGATCTTGGTAACTGTCAGTCTGCAAGCGAGAGGTCCATGCCGAAGAGCGTTCTGCAATTCGCGCCACTCGTTCCGTCCGTCGAGGCGGAGCTTCACCGGAGGTATGACGTCGCTTGCTGGAGCGAGATCGGCGACAAGGCGGCCTGGTTGGCCGCGCACGGGTCCGAGGTGCGGGTCGTCCTGACCAGCGGTCACGCCGGTTTGGACCCGCCGACGATGGAGGCTTTGCCGTCGCTCGGCCTGATCGCAGTCGCGGGCGTCGGCTACGACCGCATAGACCTAAGTCTGACGCGCCGGAAAGCCATCCACGTGACGAACACGCCGGGAGTGCTGGCGGCCGATGTCGCCGATCTCGGCATCGGCCTGATGATCGCCGTCATGCGCCGGATCAGCCTGGCCGACCGGCACGTTCGGGACGGACACTGGAGGTCCGGAGAAATGGCGCTGGCCACCAGCGCGTCGGATCGGCGCTACGGCATCTTCGGCCTCGGTCAGATCGGTCTGGCGATAGCCCGTCGGCTTTCCGGGTTCGGTGGATCGATCAGCTACACGGGGCGAACGCCGAAGGACGTTCCATACACCTTCCACAGGAACGTCCTCGAGCTCGCCCGGAACGTCGACGTGCTGTTCGTCGCCGCATCGGGAGCGCAAGAGACGCGGGGGCTTATCGATCGCGCCGTGTTCGACGCCCTCGGTCCCGAAGGCTACCTCGTCAACGTGGCGCGCGGTTCGATCGTTGACGAGGAAGCCCTGGTGGAGGCGTTGCGCGAACGTCGGCTAGGCGGCGCCGGACTCGATGTATTCGCCGACGAGCCGAACGCTCATCTCGGCCTCGCCGAGCTGCCGAATGTGGCGCTCGCCCCTCATATCGGCAGCGCGACTCACCAGGCGCGCGAGGCGATGGCACGGTTAGCTGTCGCGAACATAGACGCCTTCTTCGCCGGAGGTGAGTTGCCGACACCGGTTCGGTGAGATCGATCAGTTTGGAACGCTCCGATCGAGGGCGCCGCTGACCCGAGAACGGTCAAGACGACCGCAAAATACAAGAAGGAGGAAGCGATGATGGTCCAGGATTTCTCCACATTAGAAGGCGCAGGCCGCCGCTCGGTCATAAAAGGGGCGATTATCGGCACCATGGCCGCGCTGGCGGGCGGCATAGGCGAGGCGCGCGCAGCCGGACTTGTCCCCAAGCACCCCGTCTGGCGGATCGTCTTCATCAATCACGCGACGACGAACCCGTTCAACACGGCCGTGCAGTATGGCATTCGCGATGCGGCAGCGCTCATGGGCTGTACCACGCAGTGGACGGGTTCGGAGAGGTCGATCGCTGCCGAGATGGTGAACGCGATGAACGAGGCGATCGTCTCGAAGGCGGACGCTATCTTCGTCTCGCTCGTCGACCGCCACGCCTTCAACGAGCCAGTCCAGCGCGCGCTCGACGCCGGGATCCCGACCTTCGCCTTCAACGCCGACGTCACACCCGCCGAAGGCAACAATCGTCTGGCCTACGTCGGCCAGGATCTCTTCAAAGCCGGGCAGCTTATGGGCGAGAAGCTCGTCCAGCTTGTCGACAGCGGTCGCATCGCTCTGTTCATCGCGACACCGGGGCAGCTGAACATCCAACCCCGTCTCGACGGCGCGATGGATGTCCTCAAGAAAAGCGGGAAGAACTACAAGATTGATGTCGTCGCCACCGGCGTGAACGTCAACGAGGAGTTCAGCCGAGTGAAGTCGTATTATCTCGGCCACCAGGACGTGAAGGGCATGCTTTCGGTCGACGCCGGTACGACTGAAGGCATCGCGCAATGCATGGTGCAGTACGGGCTCGCGGCGAAGGGAGTTCATGGTGGTGGCATCGACGTCCTGCCGATCACGCTCGACGCAATCAACAGGGGCGCGATGGACTTCGCGATTGACCAGCAGGCCTACCTGCAGGGGTACTACTCGGTGACGGAAGCATACATATACCTCATGTCAGGAGGACTCGTGGGCCCCGCGGACATCAACACCGGCACCAAATACGTGACCAAGCAGAACGTCGGTCCGTATCTCGCAACCCACACGCGATACGAAGGCACCTCGACGACGCCGCAGGTCGTGCCGCGCTCCGGGCCGATAAAGAGCTGACTGCCGCAGAGTTCGCTCGCGAGGTCGCGGTCAAGGCCAAGCATCTCGACCGCGGTGCTCTCCGTCTTTTAAAGCTCCGGTTGCGGGCGGCTCTTCATCACAGCGCGCGCTGTACACTTGCGATGGAAGCCATTTCCGACGGAGGCGCGGATAATCGCGCCTGGCTGGGCAAGACATCTCGCCGCGGTCACTCTGCCGCTCGACCTGCCGTTCGCCGCAGATAGGTGGTTGGTCGGTGCCGCGATGTCGCAATTCTTAGGGCGACGCCACTTCAGGGCAGCAGGATCGGCGGGACGCCGCACAGCATGGTCGCGCCACCAGGCACGTTTGGCGGTCGCGCCGTCCAGAAGAGATCCGTAGCTTCAGCATCGCCGCCGGTCTCGCTGGACGAGGCAGGCGGTCACCTGCGAAATGTCTCCAAGTAATCTTGGACGCCGCCATGTCCGTCACGCCCCTTGTCGCGATTCTCGACCTGAGGGTCGCGACCTACCTCCAGGACGCGAACTGCCTCAATCTGATCACGGAAAGCCCTGAGACCCGTCTTGTCGTCGCGCCCGACGTGCTGTCCGCTGCGTCCATCGAGGCTCGCGCGACACTTCGCGAGGTCTCTCTGCTTCCGGACGGCGATGAGCCATGGACCGGTAGGATGCCGCTCGTGGTCATCTGTTCCGACGGCCATGCCGAAAAGCGTCTGCCGCGACCGCACGTTAGATGCCCAGATATGCGGCTGACCGGTCTGCTGCACTGCCATTTCGCCGTTGGCCACGCCATCCTGCGCGCGTCGGCAGAGGAGCGGATCGGGTGGCCGCTGGCCAAGGCATGGTCGGCGAAGCGCGCCCAGAGGCCGCTGTCGGACGCGCTGCCCGAGCTGACGGCAGACCCGGTCCCGATGGACGAGGAGATAGCCTCTGCCGGGTCGCCGCTCGAGTTTCGGAGTGCCAGATCGGGGCGAAAGCAGACATGATCGCCAGGAAGCCCGGGTCCGAACTCCCACCGATCGTCACCGCTCAGTCGCTCTGTTCGCTCGCCGCGATCCTGTCGGCATGGCTCATCCTTCGAGGCGCGGCATATCCCACGCTCCGCCTCGTCGGAGCCGCGGCCGAAATCGCGCTGATGGGCGCGTCGTTGTGGCTCTACGCCCGTCTCGCGCGGAGGACGATGTCGCGCAAGGCTTGGCGACGTCTCGCGATCGCCTGGAAAATCCTGATCGCCATCTACCTGGCCTTCTTCGTCATCTGCGCGGTCGGACTCGCCTGCTTCTTCCTGCTGCCGCACGCCCGACGCTAACGCCGGGAGATGGTCGCGACCCCGTTCGGTGCCGATCTCATGGGCCAGCGATTCAGCCGTCGCTTCGTCCCCGACTGCGCTTCACACGAGGTGTTACGCTTCGGGATGACGATTGACGCCGAACAGTTCGCTCTCGCGAACCGACGCCGCCTCAGCGCGCCGGGCATCCGTACGTTCGTCGCCATCGCGGACCTCTGGGAGATCGAGGAGGAGGAGGCGCGCTGAAAGGTCCTCGGCAGCCCGACTATCTCGACATATCAGAGTCAGATTCGAACGGCGCGCGAACAGGGTGACCTGATCCTCGATGTCGATGTGCTGGCGCGGATCTCGGCCGCGACGTGAACTCGCCGCGACCCGACCGACCCGACCTGCTGGATCTCGACGTTCTCTAGCTGTCGTCGGCTTCTGCCGCCAAGCCCGATCGGACTGGTCGATTACCGGCAAGAAGCCGACGCTCGGCGGCCCGGAAGGCAGACGGACGCGGTCTCTCGTCCTAAGACTTCGGTGACGCCCTCCACGGGAAATGCCTACTCATGACGATTTTCGACGAAGCACTGGACGAACTCCGCAGCGTCTTCTCCAGGTTGGACGACAAGGCCGTCTGCCGAGCGGTCGACCTGATCGCGGCGGCGAACAAGATCGTCGTGTTCGGCGGTGGGGGGGAAGGGCTCCAGATCCGCTGGCTTGCCATGCGCCTGTTCCACATGGGCCTGCAGGCCTCGGTGGTTGGCGACATGACGACACCCGCGATCGGCACCGGCGACCTGTTCCTGGTCACTGTCGGACCCGGCGAGATCTCGACCGCGCTCGCGCTGCTAGGCGTCGCCAAGACGGCCGAAGCGACGGTCCTCGTGATCACGGCGCGGCCGAACGGTCGCGCCGCGACCTTCGCGGACGAAGTATTGTTCCTGCCCGCGCAGACCATGGCGGATGACCAGGGGAAGGCGAAGACCTCGGTGCTGCCGATGGGATCGCTGTACGAGGGAGCGCTGTTCGTGTTGTTCGAGGTCCTGATCCTCAAGCTGAAGGCCCGGCTCGGCATCGACGCCGAAGCCATGCGGGCACGCCACACCAATCTCGAGTAGCGACGACCTGGGGTCGCATGAGACCGCAAGACCGTGTAGCCGGACCTCGACGCTGCCGACCTAAGGCAGTCTCAGGAACGCCCTGCCGCGAGATCCTCGAAATACATTCGGCGCGTGCGAGGCTCGCGACCGAGGAGGGCGCGCAAGGTCGACGCGTTGCCCACGAGTCCACGGCGATCGTAGCGCTCGAACATCGGCCTGAGCCCACTCGTCTCGGGTCCGAGCGTCGCGGGATCGATCCGCTTTGCTTGGATCGTCTGCCCCAGCACCTCGGTCAGCAAGGCGACGACGTCGTGTCTGTCGAGAGCCCCTTCCGCACAGAGTTCGAAGGTGCCGTCCACGAGCCGGTCCTCAAGCAGCGCGATGGCCGCCACTTCCGCCACGTCACGGTAGTCCACGCGGCTGAAGCGGGTCTCGTTCGACCACGGCTCGGCCAGAACCCGCGACTCGGTGATTGCCGTCCAGGCCGCGGCGTAGTTCTGGTAAAGGACCGCCGGGTGGAGGATCGCGAACTCCAGTCCTGAGTCGATCAGTGCCTCCTCGACGGGCGCCTTGGCCGCGTGGTTCGGCAGGCTGAGGACGGGATGGATGACCGATGAGAACACGAAGCGCGTGACGCCCGCGTCGACGGTCTGGGAGACCAGTCGCTGTCCGATCGCCGCCTGATCGGGAAGGTCGACCGGCGCGACGTAGAAGACGGCGTCGACGCCACGAAGCGCTTCGGCCACGTCGGTGGGCTCGCGAAGATCGCCGACGATCACCTCGGCAGCGCCGCGGCTCGACGCGACCGCCCGCTGTTCGTCACCGCGAACGAAGGCTCGGACCTGCCCCCCACGACGCACGATTTCCGGAACGGCCAGACCGGCGATCGGTCCGGCCGCGCCGAACGCCAGCACGCGTCTCGCCTCGTGAGTCACGCCTCCGGTCCTCCATGGCCGCGCCGATCGTCAGCCAACCATTCCGTGGCGCACTCGGCGGCGAAGGCGCGGTACGTCCGGAGCGGACGACCAAGCATGGCGGCCAATGCGTCGCTGGCGCCAGGGCGCGGCAAAACGCCGATGCGCTGCCAAGCACGGAACATCAACGCCATGTCGAGCGCCATCGCGCCGGGGATGTGCTCGGCGACACGAGTCTCGAAGGCGCCAAGGTCATCGCCTCCGTAAGTGACCGATCGACCAAGCGCATCCGTCCAGATCGCGCAGACGTCGGAGGCGGTCAGGACGTCGGGGCCGGACACGTCGATCAACCGATGGGGTAAAGGCGTCGCGGCGCTCTCCCGTTCGAGGATCTCATGCGCCGCCGTGTCCGCGAGGTCGCGCGCGTCCACCATCGCCGCACCCACATGCCCGATCGGCATCGCATACGTGCCACCGTCGAGAACGGCGTCGCGCAGCTGGACGTCATTCTGCATGAAGTAGTTGGGTCGGAGCACGCTGGCGCGGAGAGCCCGCTCGACGATCAGGCGCTCGGCGGCGTGTTTCGCGACGGCGTGCGGCACGTCCGGGAGGACGTCGGCGTTTACCATCGACAGATACACGATGCCCGAGACGCCCGCCTCGGCCGCAAGCTCAAGGGCCAGCAGGGCGCGTGTCGTTTCGTCCGAGGTCACCGGGTTCACAAGAAACAGCGTCCTGATATCCCGGAGCGCCTCGCGGAGCGACGGGACGTCCAGAACATCGCCTTGGATGGCTGTTGCGCCTTCCGGGAGGCGCGCCTTCGGAGGATCGCGCGTCAGAACGCGGACGTTGAGGCCTTGAGAGGCGAGCCGCTCGACGACCAAGGATCCGACCTGTCCTGTTCCGCCGACTGCGAGAATCGTCATGCTGACCTTCCATCTCGATCTCGCGCCCAATCGGGTCGAAGGTGGGTGTCGCAAACCTACTCGTCCCGCGATCGAGCGCCTTGCTCGCCAACATCGGTCGGGGTGGCCAGAGTTCGAAGGCGATCGCCTGGAACGACCCGTCTCAGGGATGGAACGGCATGGACCTGCTCGCCCTCGCCGACTTCGACTTGGTCGTGCTCCATGGGAGCTTCAGCGAGGCAAGCCGCCGAACCGGTCGTCCGAAGGCGACGCTGTCCCGACGGGTCAAGGATCTGGAGGAAGACGTCGGCGCTCGCCTGATCGAGCCAGGAGCGCGCAAGCTGCGTCTCACCGAGGCCGGGGCTGCGCTGCATCGGCGGACCCGACCACTTCTGGACGGGCTCGCCGAAGCCTTCGACGAGGTCGGCACGAACCTGAACACGCCGCGTGGCCGTCTGCGCGTCAGCGCGCCGGTCCTGTTCTGCGACATGGCGATGGGGCCAATCGCCGTGGCGTTCGCGCGCGCGCATCCGAGCGTGCGGCTCGACGTCACGGCCGAGGATCGGGTCGTCGATCTCCTGGCCGAAGGCTACGATCTGACCATCCGGGTCAACCCGATGCCGAACGAGCGATTGGTCGGTCGCTGCGTCTTCCGGGACGAGCGACTGCTGGTCGGGGCACCGGCGTCGCGACTTCCCCCAAGGGAGCCAAGTTCGACGCCTCTTCCCGCCGTCGTCCACCGCACGATCACGAGCGGAACGAGATGGAAGATCCGTGACGGCGAACGCCTGTCGTCCTTCACGCCGGAGCCGACGATGCGTCTGTCGTCCCTCCCGATGGTGCGAGACGCGGTGGTGACCGGTGATGGCTTCTCCTTGCTCCCTCGATCGCTCGTCGGGAACGACGTCGCGACTGGCCGACTGACCTGCTGGGGCGTCGAGGACGGGCCACGAACCGAATTGTGGGCGCTTCATGCCTCGCGACGCCTCGTCAGTCCGGCAGTCAGGGCGTTCATGGATCAGCTGGTGGCGTCTCTGGCAGGGTTCGGCGACCGGCCCGCTGCCTACTTCAGGGAGGCCGGGATCATGGTCGTGCGGCCTCCGCCTCAAGGAGCGCATTCCAGCAACCCTCAGGCAAGCCGTTCCGACGCGCTGGAGGGCTGATCACGCCCGACGGAGCCCGCGAGAGCTTCCGGCCGACGGTCCGGATCGATCCCGTCAGGCCCGAGCCCGAGCGGTTTACCGCGCCGAACCTGAGCGGCGTGTCGGATCCGGAACTCGTCTCGCTCAACTCGGCGCTCCGCCGGATCATGGCCACCGAGTTCTCAGCGGCGGCGCGCTCACTCCCTTTCCGGTGAGCCGGTCGGCATGGCCAGCAGGCAGCGAGAGGTGATGACGAGATACTCAGCCGCTGAGTCATGCGAAGCTTCGAAGGCATGCTCCGCGTCCGCTTCGAAAAAGACTGTGTCGCCCGCCTGTACGGCGGTGCGCTCTCGTCCCCGAATCAGGGTGATCTTTCCACGCTGCACGACAACATACTTCTCCGTTCCTGGCGGATAAGGCGGCATGAGGTTGGTGGAAGCACCTGCCTCAAGGATGTGGCGCAGGACCTCCACTGAACTTCCCTGCACCGTCGGAGAAAGGATCTCACGGGTCAAACCGCCTCCCTCATCGGTAAATCGGAAGCGCTCGTGCTCCGAGCGCACCGCGACGGTGCTTCGAGGCTCTTCGCCGCTCAGCAGCGCCGACAGTGAGCCTCCGACGGCGTGTGAGATCCGCATGGCGAGTCCGATCGTGGGACTCTTCTCGCCTCGCTCCACCTTGGACAGCATGGCGCGGCTGACACCGGAACGCTGGGCGAGCTGCTCGAGAGTGAGACTGGTCCGCTCGCGGAGAGAACGGACGCGGTCGCCGAACTCCTGACTGATCGGATCTCGGACCCACCCGGATTGCCTGGCTGCCTTGTCTTTGATGACCATCGACCCCCGGAGGCTCACGCCGGGAGCGCTCTCGCGACCTAAAGCACAAATCGGTGGCTAGATGCCGAAGGCAAAAACTTCTTCGATCGGAGAAACCATCCTGCGAAGCGAGCCGTTGTCCGGCACGACCACTTCTTCGATCGAAGAAGGCATTCATGGGCCGATGGGCTCGAGTGATTGGAAGGCGGACCATGGGAACCGTGCGGGACGCCTTCTACGACGTCGCCTGTTCGCTGGGGCTGACCACCATCTTCGGCAATCCCGGATGGACGGAAGAGACCATGCTCCAGTCGTTCCCGAACGGCTTCCGCTATGTGCTGGCGCTCCACGAAGCGTCGGCCGTCGCCATGGCCGATGCCTACGCCCAGCGAACGTCATGTGCGAGCCTGGTCAGCCTCCATACCGCCGCTGGTATGGGCAATGCTCTCGCGAGCATCGAGACCGCTTACTACAACCGCGCGCCTGTCGTGATCGTTGCCGGTCAGCAAACCCGCGAGATGCTGCTCCACGAACCCTACCTTATCAACCTCGTGCCAACGGCCATCGCTGCACCATTCGTCAAGTGGTCGTACGAGACGGTTCGAGCGCAGGACGCTCCCGCCGCCCTCGTCCGCGCGCACGCCATGGCCGTGCAATCACCTGCCGGGCCCGTCTTCCTGTCGATCCCGATGGACGATTTCGAAAAGGCGTTCGACGGCGACATGCCGTCGCGCGTCATCGAACCATCGATGGGCGCCGATGTGGCTCGACTGGATCCGGTGATTGCGGCCCTCCGAGAAGCCAGATCCCCTGGACTGGTGATCGGTGGCCCGGTCGATGAGGGCAGTGGCTGGATCGACGGGGTGCATCTTGCCGAACGGCTCGGAGCCAAGGTGTGGGCAGCGCCAGGTGAGGGTCGCCCTGGGTTCCCGGAGACACACCCATACTTCCAAGGCGCGCTACCGACCGGCATCAAGCCTGCGAGCGAAGCGCTGAGGGGCAGCGACATCGTGGTGGTCATCGGCGCGCCGGTGTTCCGTTATTATCCTTACGCGCCCGGATCCTTGCTGCCAGACGGGACCACGCTCTTTCAGATAACGGACGACCCCAGAGATGCTGCGGCAGCCTGGATCGGGCACAGCATCCTGGCCGATCCAGCGCGCGCCTGCGCAGTCCTGTCGGACTCACTAGAAGACCTTAGGCGTCCTGGACCGGAACTCAAGCCGCCACGAGACAAGCCTGCAGTCAGCCGACCGATGACACCGGCTTACCTGTATGCCGCGATCAACGCGGCACGTCCGGAGAAGACAGTTATCGTTCAAGAGTCGCTCTCGACGCTCAAGATCCTGCGGGAGCGCATACCCACAGCGACCTCCAAGAGCTTCTTCTCGATGACGAGCGGAGTGCTCGGCTACGGCTTGTCTGCCGCCGTCGGCGTCGCGCTGGCTGAGCATGATGTTGGTTCCGGCCGCAAGGTCATTGCGATCGTCGGAGACGGCTCGGCCAACTACACCCTCCAGGCACTATGGACGGCGGTCCGCCTCAAGTCGGATATCCTTTTCGTCATCGTCGCAAATAGCGCCTACAACATCCTCAAGTCTTTCGGAGACTTCCTGGGCACCCCGGAGGTACCTGGCCTCGACGTTCCGAACCTCGATTTCGTCGCTCTCGCCAAGGGCTATGGACTTGGCGCTGAGCGGGTGGACGACCCCGATCAGCTCGCCAGCATCCTAATACGACACCTGGTGCAAGAAGGTCCCTACCTAATCGAGGTCGCCGTCGCCTCGGACGTGCCGCCTCTCATCTAGGGGCCGTCCCTGTCGCCCAAGCAACCCGCTGAACAGTTCTGATCCACATAGCATCCAGATGGAGCATTCCCATGGCTATCGAAGCCAGCAACTACGATGATGTCGCGAGCCTTGGCGCTCGCCTCGCCAACCTTCGAACCGTAGATGGTTACGCGCTCGGCATGGAGGTCGAAGGTGGTGTCTTGAACCTCTCGGCGACAGCGGAGAAGCTAGGTCAAGCGGCCCCGAAGGACATGGACGATCTGCTTCAGAATGGTCTCGGCAGTCAGGTCCGAAGTGTCCGTGAGGCGCTGGTCGCGAAGCCCGATGCGGCAATCGTGGTCACCGATGCGATGGCGCAGTTCGCGCCGTTGGTCACTCGACCACAGAAGATCATCTGCATCGGCTTCAACTACCAGAAGCATGCCGAGGAAACACACACCGAGAGCCCGAAGGCGCCGCCCTTGTTCGCCAAGTTCAACAACGCGCTGAACCACCATAAGGGCATCGTGCGTCTGCCCACGGCGGCTGACAGCCACTTCGATTATGAGACCGAGCTGGTTGTCGTCTTCGGTCGACGCTGCCGCGGCGTCAGAAAAGAGGACGCACTCGAGTATGTGGCGGGTTACACAATTGGCAATGACGTCAGCGCGCGCACCCTGCAGCAGCAAACACCGCAAATCACCGCGGGTAAGATCTCGGATGGCTTTGCTCCGATCGGCCCCTGGCTGGTTACCCGGGATCGCGTCTCAGATCCGAACAACCTCCGACTGGAGACCTACTTCAACAAGGAGCAGAAGCAAAACTGGACCACCAAGGACATGATCTATGACTGTCGCACGCTAATCGAGTTCATCGCAGGGATCACAACCATCGAACCTGGAGACGTCCTGTTCACCGGCACGCCGCAGGGCGTTGTTCTTGGCGAGAAGATGCCCGCGATGATGCGTCGATGGATTAAGCCGGGCGACGAGGTCGTCTCCATCATTGAAGGCCTCGGTGAACTGAGCGTGTCGTACAGCTGACGCAAAGGAGCACGCCCATGGCCGTAAAGTCTTCAAAGGCAGCTACCGTCGATCGCTTGTACGCGCTCGATGGAGGTCTCGCGTTCGCCCCCGACCGATCGGAGTACTCCCCCGGCGTCGATCAAGGTGTGCCCGTCGCCCTGAGCTGCAACTGCTATCTCATCCGGCGTTTCGGTGAGTGGTTGTTGTGGGACACAGGCCTGGAAGACGATCTATATTTCAGGTCCGGCGGCAAAGTGGTAGCTCACAACATCCGCGGTGTCGTAAGCCGACCCCTGTCCTCGCAGTTGAAGGTTCTCGGCCTCCAGCCTGAGGACATACGTTCCGTGATCCTTTCGCACGCGCATTTCGATCACGTCGGTAACTGCAACATGTTCCCGCACGCTACCTTCTACGTGCAGCAGTTGGAACACCTGCACATGTTCGGCAAGGATTATAGAAGTCTTGGCTTCGTTCCCGCTCTATACAAGGCGGTGAAGAACGGGAAAGTGGAGCTGCTCGACGGTGATACGGACCTATTCTCTGACGGATCCATGAGGGTCTTCTGGACCCCCGGCCACACGCCTGGTCATAGCTCGCTGCTGGTTAACCTTGCGAACAGTGGACCGACTATGCTGGCAGCCGACGTCGCACACTACCGCCTCAATCTCGAACGGCGCCTCGTTCCGAAGATGAACAGTAGCGAGGAAGAAAGCATTCAATCCATGGACAAGGTGGAAGCACTATGTCGGGTATATGATGCCAAGCTCTGGTTGAACCACGACATTGAAGAGAACGCCGCGATTCCACACGCTCCAGCTTGGTTCGATTGATCCGATTGGAGAGCTCGTGATCAGCACCGTCGTCAGCAATCCGCGCCGTCCCAGGCCTGCTTGAAGCACGCAGGACGGCGTGGTCAAGCACGGGACCGGCTTCGGAGTAGTAGAGATCGCCTGTTCTTCCCTCGATCGGAACGGTAGGGCCGTGCACTTCTCCGACCCGGAAGGTCCTGATCCCGATGGTGCTGCAAAGCGACCCGGCGGTGTCGTTGCCCCTGGCGCTGCCCAGCTTGACGATTTCCAGCTCTCAGCTGGGCTGCGGGCGGACGCTCAAGAAGCAGATGCCGACGCCGACATGGCGACAGTAAGATCGTTTCAAGGAGAGGTTCCGACGCCGGGGTGGATCTTCGAGAGCCCCGATGTCAAGACAGGCACTCGACGCCTCATGAGGACTTGACATGCCGAGACTCCTTCACGGTCGTACGGCCATGGTCACGGGTGCTTCGAGCGGCATAGGCGCCGAGATCGCTCGCGACCTTGCGAGTCGAGGTGCATCGCTGGTGCTGGTGGCTCGGCGCGCCGACGCGCTCGACCAGCTCGCCGCAGAGTTGCGGCGAACCTATGAGGCGACGGTCGAAACGCGTCCGGCAGATCTCGCCGACGAGGCAGCGCGCATGGCGCTCGCAGACGCGATGGTCGGAGTGGACATCCTGGTCAACAACGCCGGGCTGGGCGTCTATGGACCGTTCGCGCTCGCTTCGTGGGAACAGACGTCTCGAATGCTCGAGGTCAACGTGGTGGCTCTGACCCATCTCACTCACATGGCCTTACCGAGCATGCGACGAGCGGGATGGGGGCGGATCTTGATGGTCGCCTCGACCGCCGCATTCCAGCCGGTGCCGTCCTATGCGGCGTACGGCGCGACGAAGGCGCAGATCCTGTCGTTTGGCGTGGCCCTCAACCAGGAGCTGCGTGGCAGCGGCGTCACTTGCACGACACTCTGTCCAGGCGTCACAGGAACGGACTTCTTTGCTGTCGCCGGACAGCGGATGAATTCCGCTCAGCGTCGGTCGGTAATGACCAGCGCCTCCGTCGCAAGGATCGGTGTGGACGCCATGCTGCGTCGTGCTCCGATCGTCGTCGCCGGACGAGCGAACGCCTTCGCTGCCCTAGGCGGACGTCTGCTCCCAATGGCGCTCACGGCGCGGCTCGCAGAACGTTTCATGCGCGAGTAGCTCGACAGGGCCTACCCGCATACCGGCTAAGCGGGCAACGCATCTCGATCTTTAGCGACACACTTTCGATGTCTGGTTCCAGCATGGCCCCATGCTACATCTAGCGTGGGGTTTGGCAACTACCATATCGCTCTTTGGAAGACCTCGATGACAGCATCGGGACGCCTGGACCGACTGGCGGTCGACCTAGGACGGATCACGCGTCGGGAGCGCCGACCAGCACGGAGTGCAGATCGGCTCCGATCGTCGACAACTGGATGCTCGGCTCGACTCCGCGCGCTTTACTCGTCGGCGACCTGCATGGACATCCGTCGCTGCGCGGCCCGGTGGTGCGGACTTCGGAGGTGTGGGTGATCGCACCCGCCGGAGGGTGGCCCAAGACATCGTCGCGGTTCTACTGGCTTGGAAGTCCGATTGGGTACAGGGATCCGAGATGATTGTCGAGGATAACCCAAGTCGAATTGGATTAGGCACTCACGACGTCTATCCCCAAGGCAGATTCAAGATCCTTTTACGGATTCAAGTTCGTATATCGACTCGTTGCGAGGACGCATGAGGCCTCTTGAGCACCTAGCCCACGACAGGTTCGACTTCATGAGAAGGTGACCTCGGCCGCTCGGACGATGTCGTCGTCACCGGGTTCGAGTCCGACGTAGGCTCCGTCGCGGTCTCGGACGATCACGACGGTGCCAAGCAGAGCGGTCGGACGGCCATGAACTCGCATGATGCAATTATGCATCAGCTGCTTCAGCATGCCGCCTTCGTCGACCAGCGCGACCAATCCATTGCCGATCGGCGCGGCGGCGAACATCCCGGTCACCCATCCTTGCATCTGCTCGGCCGAGAATCCCTCACAGGGTTGCAGTTTGACCGACGGACCCTTGGCTACGACGAGGCGCTCCTTCCAGGACCTGGAACCCGCCTTTCGCACGAGGATCCGCGCCTTTACGGACGTCGTCTTATCCATGGTGTGCTCGCGCTCGTGCTGGAGGTCATTCCTTGTAGCCGAATGCTCATCAAATGCGAGAGGCAGGCCTTCAGCCATGGTACGGCGTACGGATGCTGGCTGATCTACCGAATAGCGGTTCTGCCGTTGACCAGGATTGCGAAGAGCTTGGATTGGAAGACGACTGGGTTCGAGATGGCTGAAGACGATCGACATACCGTTGCGGTCCTGCTATGAGCGCCGCCATGCGCCGGACCATATCGCTCCCGACCTGAACGAGCGCCTCCCTGACGGGCGGGCGCCGAAATCGCGCGCCGCTTCCGTCGAGGTCCCGAGCATGCCGCCCATTCCGTCACCCGTGCCATCCCGCAAACCGCTCGTGCGCCCGTCGGCGTGCGCCGTCTCCGTCGTGACCCGAGGCTGCGAAATACCGGCCTGCTCACGTCCGGGCGTGGCGCTGAGCCATGGCCAAGCACTGGCTCCTTCTGTCGGACGCGCGCGACCTGCCGCTTTCGAAGGTCCTGCGCCTCTCCGAGGACCAAGCCTATCGCTGGTTCTACCGCGCGCGTTGGGGCACCGGTAAGCCGACCTGCCCGTTCTGCGGCGTCGTCGACGCTTACCTGCTTACCAGGAACGGACGGAAGGTGAACCGCTTCCGGTGCCAGGATGCCGGTTGCCCCGCGAGTTCACGGTCACCTCGCAGACCATCTTCTCCGACCACAAGCTGTCGTTCCGGAAGATGCTCGCGGTCATGGCCCTGTGGGGGCACTCCGTGAAGGGAAAGGCCGCGCTGCAGGTCTGCCGCGCGGGTCGGCATCTCCTATCGCGCCGCATGGTCGCTGCTGATGAAGCTGCGGGAAGCCATCGCCGCGGCACAGGAACCCGCGCCGCTCGACGGCATCGTCGAAATCGACGGCGCCTACGTCGGTGGCTTCCAGCGCCCGGAGAACCGACGTCAGGACCGCGGGAACCGCCGTCAGCTCGAGCACGCCCATCCCGCAGGACGGCAGGTCGTGACCGCCTTGCGCCAACGTCCGGTCGCCGACCTGCCCGACCGCGTGTTCACCGCCGTCACGCCAGGCGAAATCGCCGAGTACGCGGAGGACATCGTGGTCCGGAAGGTCACGCGACGCGCCGTCATCGTGTCCGACGAGCACGGGGCATACGCCAACCTCGGACAGCTGAACGCCCTGGCCATCCGCATCCGACACGCCGACGCGTATGCCATGGGACCGGGCCTCAACACGAACCTGGTGGAAAGCTTCTTCGGCCGGGTCCGCCGCTCGGCGATGGGCATCCATCACCGGGTCAGCGGCACCTACCTGGAGCTGTACGTGACCTCGCTCGCCTGGCACGAGAACACGCGACGGCAGCCGTTCTCGGACAAGCTCCAGTTCGTCCTCACAGCGGGCCTTGCCCACGGGGTCAGCCGCAAGTTCTGCGGCTACTCTCAGGGCGTCTATCCGGTCGCTCCGCTCGGCTGGAGGTTGCCAGCGGCCTGACCGGTCGCGGCCGCTTCCTTCTCGCCCTGCCGGTTGACCCAGACCCACGTCTGGCGCTGGTCTTCGGTCGCCGGGATGCGCGCGACCATCCTGCGCCCGGCCAAGCGCGAGATCACCGCCGAAATCCGGTTCACCACCGCCTTGAACTCCGGTCCTTCCAGCGTGACAGCCCGCGCCTCCAGGAAGGCCGCCGCCACCTCGGCCGTGGTCAGCGGCCGGTTGGCCGCCTTGAGAACGTTCCGGACAATCGGTCCCCAAGGTTGGCCGGGAACGAGCTGACCCGCCGGAAGGACGGCCCGGCCTCCCGATCCCTGGGGCTCCTTGGCGGCCGCGTGCGCGATCTCGCGCACGCCTCGTCGCATGGTCGCCAGCCCCGAACCGCCGGTCGGGATCCCGCGCGTGTCCGGGCGATCGCCTCTCCGGTCGATGGTCGGCGGGATCGCCGCGTCGTCGCGCTCGGGGCCGAGCTTCTGCAGCACCACCTTGTGCATGTCGAAGTCGCTGAGGGCGCTCTCCGACCTCGGTGACCGGAGCGGGACGACGTCGCCCCCGCGGGCCTGCTGGGGAACACGCGTCGCGGAGGACGCCACGTCCGGTAGCGACTGCGCTGTTTCCGAAGGGAAGCGTTCAGCAGGCGCGGTCGGCGAGGCCTCGATGTAGCCCAGCCTCTCGCTCACGGAGACCATGTCGCGCACGGCCTGGGCAGCCTGCTCAAGCTCGTCGACCACTCTCCTCGCCACCGTCAGCCGGGCGTCGATGTCGAGGGCAACCGTCGCCAGCGAGGTGGCGAGGTGTGGAGTGCGGATCATGCGAGAGGTCCCCCACCTGTGGGTTGGTGTAGGCTGTATTATGACGTGAAAACAGTGGGTTATGCTTGTGGATACAGAGGGATAATATCGTTCGAGGACGGTATTACCCCTCTGTGTCCACCCA
>CAXUBM010000016.1:0-3817 GCA_964249235.1 uncultured Acetobacteraceae bacterium
CCTCGAGACCACCCATCCGCCGACCTACTACCAGCCCCCCGAGAGCTTCACCGGCTGCGTGATCGAGCCCGCGCAGGGCGGCTCCTTCTGCGAATGGAAGGGCAGGGCCCGCTACTGCTCCATCCGCGTCGGCTCCCGCCTGGCCGAACGCGCCGCCTGGTTCTACCCTGATCCTGCCGAGCCTTTCGCACCGATCCGCGACCATCTCGCCCTGTACTGCGCCGCGATGGACGCGTGCTCCGTCGGCGGCATGCGCGTCACCCCGCAGCCGGGCGGCTTCTACGGCGGCTGGGTCACACCCAACCTCACCGGCCCATTCAAGGGCGCGCCCGGAACCCTGGGCTGGTGAGGAGCGGCGACGGCGCGCTGCCGCCCAAGCCCAAGAAGGCCGATCTCCCGACGAAGCTCTGCCGGGTGTGCGGCAGGCCGTTCACGTGGCGCAAGAAGTGGGCGCGGGACTGGGACCGGGTGCAGACCTGTTCCGACGCGTGCCGGAACAACAAATCGAAACGCCGCCCCGGACCGGACCGCGGTCGCGCCCGTCAGGAGGAGCCCGGTCCCGGGGGCAAGGGCCCGCAGAGCCGCCCGACCTAGAAGATCCCCAGCAGGCCGCCGCTGCTGCCGCGAGGCGGCGCGCCCGGCGTGACGCCTGCCTGCCGCAGGTCGTTATAGGCCGTCTGATACCAGCGACTGCCCGGGTAGTTGTAGCCCAGCACCGACGCCGTCCGCTTGGCTTGATCCAGCAGACCGAGCTTGAGGTAACACTCCGTCAGCCGTTCCAGCGCTTCGGCCACGTGGTTCGTGGTCTGGTAATCCTGCACCACGCGCTGGTAGCGGTTCACCGCCGCCTCGTAGAGATGCTGGCGCTCGTAGTAGCGCCCGATCAGCATCTCCTTCCCCGCCAGATGGTCCCGGCAGAGGTCGATCTTCAGCGATGCGTCCCGCGCATAGGCGGTGTCCGGATAGCGGTTCACCACCTCCTGCAGCGCCGTCATCGCCTGCAGCGTCCCGCGCTGGTCGCGTTGGATGTCGGCGATTTGCTCGTAGAAGCACAGCGCCCGCAGGTAGTAGGCGTAGGCCGTCTCGCTCCCCACCGGATGCAGCGAGATGTAGTGGTCCAGCGACGTGATCGCGTCCGTGTAGCTGTCGTCCTGGTAGTAGGCGAAGCCTTCCATCAGCTGGGCGTTCGTCGCCCAGGGCGAGTAGGGGTAGTTCTGCTGGACGAGGTCGAACCGGCTCGCGGCGTCGCCGTAGTCGCCCGACCGCAGCTTGCTCACGCCCGAATTGTAAAGATCCTCCGGCGGCAGCGACGACACGTCGGGCGGTTTCGGTCCGCTCGGACCCCCGAACGGGTTGATCGCATCCAACGCTCCGCATCCCGACAGCGCGACGGCGACGCCGAGCAGCGGCAGCAGGCGGACGACAGAGTTCCGGGCAGGCGAGTTCATGCAACGTTCATCCCAGACGCGGACGCGTAGATCCGGCGCCCACTTAGGCGCCCGCTTAGATCAGGCGCCCGCTTATATCACGCGCCCGCGACCCGCAAAGGCGCGCGGTCAGGCGGCGCGGCTGGCCGGCACCGGGGCAGCGGCGGCGGCGTCGACCAGCGCCCAGTTCGACGCGTCCGCGAACAGTGCCCGCAGCAGCCGGTTGTTCAGCCCATGCCCGCAACGGTGCCCGACGAAGCGCCCCTCGATCGGATGTCCGGCCAGCGCCAGGTCACCGACCACGTCCAGCGCCTTGTGCCGCACGAACTCGTCCGGACGCCGCAACCCACCCGGGTTCAGCACCGAAGCGCCGTCCACCACGACCGCGTTCTCCAGGGATCCGCCGCGCGCCAGCCCCGCCGCCCGCAGCCGGTCGATCTCGCCCGCCAGTGCGAACGTCCGGCAGTCGGCCAGCTCCGCCCGGAACATCTCGGGGCTCATCCTGTCCAGCCGCAGCGACTGCCGTCCGATCGCCGGTGCCTCGAAATCGATCGAGACCGACAGCGAGAAACCGTCCCCCGGCATCAGCGATGCGAAGGCCTCGCCCTGCTCGACCCGCACGGCCCGCCGGACCGCGATCCGACGCCGTCGCGCCGCCTGGCTCACCACGCCCGCCCGACCGATCAGCGCCACGAACGGACGTGCCGATCCGTCGGCGATCGGCATCTCCGGCCCGTCGATCTCCACCACCGCGTTGTCGACCCGCAGCGCCGCCAGCGCCGCCATCAGGTGCTCGACCGTGCCCACCCGGAGCGCGGCATCATCGGGCGATGCCAGCAGCGTGCAGAGCCGCGTGTCGGCCACCAGACCGTAGTGCGCCGGCAACCCGGTCCGAAGATCGATGCGGCGGAACGTCACGCCGCTGCCGGCCGGCGCCGGACCGAGCGAGAGCTGCACCGGCCGCCCCGTGTGCAACCCGATCCCCTGCATCGACACGCGCCGCGCCAGCGTCGACTGCACCTGCTCGTCGCCGCGCGCCGCGGCCAAGCGAACCCCGCGCGCGGCTGGGGACTGGTGCGGACGTATCGGCTGCGTCATCAACGAGTGCTCCGCGTCGCTCCCCGACCGTGTTACGTGCGAATTCCCAAATCGCCCACTCAATGATTGTTGCGTGATGTTTCCTCGGCAACTCATTGACGCGCAATGAAACCACCTCGAAATCCGGCCGTTCGGAGCCCCGCCTGATGTCGACCCACACCGCCCACGCCCACGATCACCACGGCCACGGCCACGGGCACGGCCCCGCCAGCTTCGGCCGCGCGTTCGCCATCGGCATCGCGCTCAACCTCGCCTACGTCGCCGGCGAGATCGTCTACGGCGTCATCGCCCACTCCCTCGCGCTCCTGGCCGACGCCGGCCACAACATCGGCGACGTCCTCGCCCTGGCCGCCGCCTGGCTCGCCGCCCGCCTCGCGCGCGTCCGACCCAGCGCTCGCTTCACTTACGGCCTGCGCGGTTGCTCCATCCTCGCCTCGGTGGCCAACGCGGTCACCCTCCTGATCGTCACCGGCGGCATCGCCGCCGAGGCGATCCGCCGCCTGTTCGAGCCCGCCCACGTCGCCGGCCCGACGATCATGCTGGTCGCCGCCGTCGGCATCGCCGTCAACGGCGCCACCGCGCTGCTCTTCATGAGCGGCCGTCGCTCCGACCTCAACCTGCGCGCCGCCTTCGCCCACATGGCCACCGACGCCCTGGTCGCCGCTGGCGTCGTCGTCGCCGGCGGCCTCATCCTACTCACCGGCCAGTCCTGGATCGACCCCGTCTCCAGCCTGCTGATCAGCGCCGTGATCGTCGCCGCGACCTGGTCGCTGCTCCGCGACAGCCTCGGCTTCGCGCTTGGCGCCGTGCCGCCCGGCATCGACCGCCATGCCGTTGAGCGTTATCTCGCCGGCCTGCCCGGCGTCTGCGCGGTTCACGACCTGCACATCTGGGGCATGAGCACCACCGAGACCGCGCTCACCGCCCACCTCGTCCGCCCGGGCGCCCCTCTCGACGATGCCCTCCTGCACCGTGCCGCCGACGCGCTGCGCCATCACCACGGTATCGGCCATGCAACCCTGCAGGTCGAGCAGGGTGACGAGGCGCATCCGTGCGCGCTCGAGCCGCCGGAGATCGTCTGAGGCCGAAGGCTCCGCGCCCGACCCGCCGGCGGCCGACCCTTGACCCCGCGGCGATGGCGTGGCGTGCATCGAGTTCCGCTCGTGAGCGCCGCGAGGGCGCCTGAGACTCCGTCCTGCGTTGCGATCGCCTGACCTGGGCGGCCGCGCGCTCCCGCGCCTCGGGCGTGGCCGCCTCGATCAAATCCGCCAGCCGCTCCGCGCTCACCCGCC
>CAXUBM010000016.1:3827-18450 GCA_964249235.1 uncultured Acetobacteraceae bacterium
GGCTGCCGAACTTGATCCCGACCGGCTTCGGTCCCGATCCAGAAGGGCAATCAGCTCCTGCGGCGGCTCGAAATCGTTTCCTGCGGCCAGCCCCAGCGCTCCCGTCACCCGGAACCGCGACTGGTCCTCCGGCTGCGGCAGCAGACTGCGACTCCACGCATAGGCACGAGCTCTGGATGCTGGACGCGACCGCCCAGGCCGAGCCCTCGCGGAACGCCGCCACCGGCCCCGTGAACGACACCCGCCAGGCAAGCTGCCGCACGCTCGCCCCCGGCATGAGATGGCCGCCGCCGGCGGCCGCTCGCTTCCCATCCGTCGCTCGGCGACAGGCCGAGCCGAGCGAGACCACCGGCACCGCGTCCCCACCGTGCCGACCACCAGAAACACGATCCGCCACACCGCGCCCTCTCGCCTAATCACCCGTCCGGGACGACAGTGCCGCACGCAACCCGAAGAGACCGCCATGGCCGGCCAGGACGCCCATTTCTACGAGCCGCAAGCAGGTCACCGCCTCGCTCACGACCCGCTCAACAGCATCATCGCGCCCCGCCCGATCGGCTGGATCTCGTCGCTCGACCGCGACGGACACCGCAATCTCGCGCCCTACAGTTTTTTCAACGCCTTCAACTACCGCCCGCCCATCATCGGTTTCTCCTCGGCCGGCTGGAAAGACAGTGTGTCCAACCTGGAAGCCAACCGCGAGTTCTGCTGGAACCTCGTCACCCGCGACCTCGCCGGACCGATGAACGCGACTTCCGCCAGCGTCCCCCCTGGCACCGACGAGTTCGCGCTTGCCGGCCTCACCCCCGTCCCCGGCCGTCTCGTCGCCGCCCCGTTCGTCGCCGAAAGCCCCGTCAACTTCGAGTGCCGCGTCACCGACATCCACCGGATCCGCACCAAGGAAGGCAGGGAGGTCGACACCTGGCTCGTGCTCGGCGAGGTCGTCGCCGTCCACATCGATCCCGCCCTCATCGACGAGGGCAGCTACCGCACCGCGCGCGCCCATCCGGTCGTGCGCGGCGGCGGCCCCGGCGACTACGTCGAGATTACGGAGCAGGCGATGTTCGTCATGGAGCGCCCCCGGTGAGGGCGCTCCATGGGCGGGCACCCTGCGAGTTCGTCGGCGCCGACGACATCCGCACCCGTTTCTCCACCGCGCTCTCCGCCATGTATGCCATCGAGGTCCCGCTTTACGCCGACCTCCTCGACCTCGTCACCGGCACCAATGCGCGCGTCGCCGGCTCGGCCGCCGGCAGCGAGCCGCGCCTGGAGATCGAGCGGCACGGCGCCATCCGTCTCGGTCGCCCCGACGAACTCGCCCAGATCGGCCGCCTCTTCGCGGTGATGGGCATGCATCCGGTCGGCTACTACGACCTCGCCCCCGCCGGCGTCCCGGTCCATTCCACCGCCTTCCGCCCTCTCACCGGCGAGGCGCTGGCCCGCAACCCGTTCCGCATGTTCACGTCCCTGCTGCGCCTCGAGCTGATCGAGGATGCCGCGCTCCGCGAGGAAGCCGCCCACATCCTGGCCACCCGTTCCATCCTCGCTCCGCGCGCGCAGGCCCTCGTGGCGCAGGCCGAGCGCGAGGGCGGCCTGCGCGACGAGGACGCCACCGCCCTCGTCGCCGCAGCCCTGCAGACGTTCCGTTGGAACGCCCGAGCCCGCGTCGACCGTGCCACCTACGAGCGCCTGCGCGCCGCCCATCCGCTGATCGCCGACGTGGTTTGCTTCGCCGGCCCGCACGTCAACCACCTCACCCCGCGCACGCTCGACATCGACGCCGTCCACGCTGCCATGCGGGCGCGCGCCATGAACCCCAAGGAGACCATCGAAGGCCCGCCGCCCCGCGCGGTTCCCGTTCTCCTGCGCCAGACCAGCTTCAGAGCTCGCGAGGAGCCGATCCTGTTCGGCGACGAGCCCGGCACCCACACCGCCCGCTTCGGCGAGGTCGAGCAACGGGGCGCCGCCCTCACGCCAAAGGGTCGCACCCTCTACGACCAGTGCCTCGCGAGCGGCGACTTCACCGCGCTGCCGGACGATGTCGACAGCCTGCGTGACGCCGGGCTGATCTTTTGCCGGCGGCATCGCGCACTCGGCGGTGCGACCGTCGTCGAGCCGATCACCTATGAGGACTTTCTTCCCGTCAGCGCCGCCGGCATCTTCCGCTCGAACCTCGACGCGGGTGGTGCTGCCCGCGTCGCGACGAGCCCAGGCCGGCGCGCCGACCTTGAGGCGGCGCTGCACGCCCCGCTCGCCGACGAGATGGCCCTTTATGCGGCTCAGGCGGATGGCTGAGGAAGGCCAGGGCTCCGCCCTGGACCCGCTGGCCCCGCGGTTCGAAGTCTTGGGTTTCGCAGGCGCCGTCTTGGTTGGGGCCCAAGGGCAAAGCCCCTCGCTCACTGGATGAGATGGCTGCTCGACTGCGCGACCAGCTGAAACATTGCGTTCAGCTGATTGCCGATATCCGTCGCATCGTTGGCGATGAAGAAGTAGCTCGGCGACGAGGCGCAGGCCTGCAGATTTGGCTGCACCTGCGCCTGGATCGGCTCGACATTGTCGACCCAGAACGAGTTCTCCGGGATCGGCAGGTATGGCGTATAGAGAACCAGGATATTGACGTTCAGCGCCTTGAGCGCCGCGCAGTCGTTCGGGTTGAAAGGCCCGATCTGCCGGCCTGAGGGACGCGTGTCGTCGTAAACGCCGTCGGTGATGATGAACAGGAACCGCGCCGGCACGTTGGTGCCCGCTTGAGGCAGCGCCTGATCGATCGAGTTCATCTGGCCCATCGCATTGTCGAAGTCGGTGTTGTCGCAATTGCCACCGCAGTCATTGAGCGCCGGGGCGACGTTGCCCAACGGGCCGCTGGCATCGCCGAGATCGTTGCTCAACGGGTAGACGGTGTTGAACACGTCCGAAAACGTATAGAGACCGACCTCGAAGCGGCTGTTCTGGTCCTGTTGCTGCATCGACGAGATCACCTCGCCGACGGCCTGCTTGAGCACCGTGATCCGAAGCTGCACGTCGTTGCGCAGGGCGAGCCGGTAGTAGTCGTCCTGGGTCGCCGTCCAGTGGCAGGCGAACGCGCAGGCCTCGCCCCGCGACACGTTCGACGGCAGTGGACCAGTCGGATTGTAGTTCGACGTCAACTGCTCCATCGTCGTCTGGTCGGCCGACGTCGCCGCCAGCGTCATCGAGGACGACACGTCCATCAGGATCTGCACGTCGGCATACGGGTTGAACGATAGGCTGGCGGCCGATTGACCACTGATCGAAAAGCCCGCGATGCCCAAGGCGCCGGCCAGTTTGGATGCGATGCTCGTGCTGTAGGACAGCGTGGCGTTGAACAGACCTCCGTTCTGCGACAAGCCGATGACCGGCGCCGCCGACGACAGGTCGGGCTGGCTGCCGGTCTCGGCGAGAAAGCGCGATTGCCCGGCAGCCTTGCCCTCGGCGAGGTAATTCGGATCTCCCGCCTTGTAGGCGTTGGCCGCGACGGTCGCGACCAGCAGGGCCGCGCTGTCCGCGGCCTGATCCAGCCGCGACTTCGTCCAGACAACGCGCCCGACGTCGATCGCCAGCGCCATCACCCCGATCAGCGGGATTGCCGCGATGGCAAACATCATCGCCACGTTTCCGGCCCTGCCGAGTCGCACCGGCATCGAGGGATGCCTCAGCACGACTTGACCGACCCGACGGGTGGCTTGCTCTTGACCAGAACCGTGCCGTTGCCGATCCGCGGGGACGCGACTGCGGTGCGAATGAACGAAATCGGCCCGATGAACGACGCCGCGAATGGCGGCGTGTATGTCGCCGCGACGTCGGCGATGAAGAGGCTGGTCGCCCCGATGTCATCCTGCCAGAGATGTCCGTAATCCGGACCGGCATTGTCGGCCGTTGGTGCGATCGCACCGCACGCCCTCGTCTTCGCCGAGCCCAGCGCGGCATAGCCGCTCCAGACCACGCGTGCGCTGTAGCTGCACGCCGTCGTGCAGCCGGCGGGCGTCGCCACTTCGGTCGTTCCAGACAGCGTCACCGCGAAGCCGCCTTTTCCCGAGCTCGCCCGTGCCCAGTCGGGAAAGAACGCGTAAGCCGCCGCCGCCGCCTGCGCCACCTGCGCGTCGGTGATCTGGTTCAGCGTCGCATCCTGCGCCGAGTCGGTGCTCGCCATCTGCGCGATCGTGCTCGCCGCCGTCTGCAGCCGTCGCGCGAAGAGGAGGCACTCGGAGAGATCCACGATGCCACAGAACATCAGCACCAGCACCGGCGTCAGCAGCGCGAATTCCAGCGAGGCGGTCCCGCGCCTGCCCCGTCTCACGAGCAGCCTCCAACCAGCGAAACCGTCTTGCCGGCTGGGTTTTCGTTGATGAACGCGGCGTTGGAGATGATCACGTCGTAGCCGTTGTTCTCACCGAGCAGGTTCGCGAACGGCATCGCGGCCTGAAGGATGACGTGCAGATACATGGTCTGCCCCGGCGAACCCGGGCAGAACTGCAATCCTTGCGTCGATGCGCTGTCCGGCGCGTCGCTCGCGGACGCCAGCGATGCGTAATCCGCGACCGGATGCAAGTCGACGAACAGCCCGCCGCAGCTGCCCGAAAAGGCCGGGCAGACGAGCTTGCTGACGAAGTCGCTCTGCGTATAACCGGACCCGACCTCGCCGATCTCGACCTTGCGGGCCGCGTCCGCAATCGCGTAATCCAGAGATTGCTGCAAAAAGTAGTGGGTTCCGAGTGCAATCAGCCCGAACAGGAACGTCGTCAGCGGCACGGCCAGCAACGCGAACTCCAGCGCCACCACCGCCCGTCGATCACCTTGCAGCCGGTGCAAACGACGGGGTGCTGCCCGACGCCCAAGTGTCACGGCATCGTTCCGAGCTGCTTGTAGGCCGCCATCGCCACTGACACGTCCTGACCAGGCAGTTCCTGCGACAGCACCGCCCGCGCATCCTCGTCATGGCCGGCGATGGCGCTCGCCAACGCGTAATCTTCCCTGATCCGCGCATCCGGCTGCGCGTTGGCGAGCGGACCGAGCAGCCCGATCGACTGGTCGGTCTTTTTCGACAGCGCCAGCGACAATCCCAGATCGACCTGCGCGGACACCAGGCTCGGCGAGACGGACAAGGCCTGCCGATAAGCGCTCTGCGCCTTGGCGTGCTGTCCCAGCATGTCGTATGCGACCCCGAGATCCGTCCGTAGCCGCGCGTCACCGGGATGGTCGGCGGACAGGCGCGTCAGCTCGCCCACGGCCCGGGCCGGGTCGCTGTGGATGTGCAGGCGGGCCAATCCGAACAACGCGTCGAACGACGAGCCGTCCGACGCCACCGCGCGCGCGAAACTGTCCGTCGCCGCTTCTTCCTGCCCCATCGCCTGCTGCGCGCGCCCGAGCCGGACCAGCGCCTCGGCGTCGTTCGGGTGCGCGCTTACCAGCGCCGACGCGATCGAGAGCGCCCCTTCGGGCGCGCCGCTCGACAGTTCAACGTCGGCCACGTGCAGGTCGCGATCCGTGGCGTTCATCGATCCGGGCATCCCGCATCCGGCAACGATCAGGAATAGGCTGGCAACCATTGATGGGTGCACCCGCATGACGATCATCCTCGTTCTCAGCCGAGGATAACCGCCGCAGATTGATCAATGCTTACCGAGCAGCGCGCTGGCGTGCAGGACCGCGGGCCCGCCGACCACGATGAAGACGCATGGCAGAATGAACAGGATCATCGGAAACGTCAGCAGCACCGGAAGCTTGGCCGCACGCCCCTCGTAGCGCGTCATGTTCTCCTGCCGCATCTCGGCAGCCAGCGTCCGCAAGGCTTGCGTCAGCGGTGTGCCGAGTTGCGTGGTCTGGATCAACGTCGCCGCCAGCCGACGCAGGCTTTCCAGGCCGGTGCGCTCGCCCATGTTGCGCAACGCCTGCCGCCGGTCCGAGACGAGCTGCAACTCGTGCGCGGTCGCGCCGAGTTCGCGCGCCATCGCTTGGTGCACGCCGACCAGTTCCTGTCCGACCCGCTCGATCGCCGGCTCCAGGCCGAGCCCCGCCTCCGAGCAGATCACCATCAGGTCGAGTGCGTCCGGAAGTCCTCGCTCGACACCGTCCAGGTAGCGCTGGCGGCGATGCTTGACCAGGTAATCGGGTGCCAGCAGCCCGGCGATGGTGGCCAAGGCGGGCAGGAGGTAATGCATCATCGGCGTCAAAGACAGGTGACTGGCGATGATGACCGACAGCACGAGCAACGTCAGCGCCAGCAGCATCTTGGTGCCGATGAACAGCGCCAGCCCTCGCCCGCCGCCGATACCGGCGCTGTCCAGTGTCGCCTCGAGTTGCGCAATCGTGCCTGTGCTCAGCACCCCGCTGCGTGCCAGCGCGTTGCCCAGTGCCGCGACCACATTCGTCATCGCGTCGCCGGTCGAGAGCTGCACCTCGTCGCGTGCCGAAACTCCGCGCAACCGCCGTGTCACCAGGTCCGAACGCGCCGACGCGCGCAGCAGCATCAGCCCGCATCCGACCGAGGCCAGCGCCATGCTGCCGGCGGCGATCAGCATGAACTCGCGCGAGACCATCAACGCAGCGTCCGCTTGGTGATCATCTGCATTGTCGTCAGGCCCGTCACAAGCAGCGCGATCGCCGCCAGCAGCAGCTTCTGTCCGGTGCCGCTGGTGAACAGGAGCAGGACGTAATCCGGGTCGAGCAGTAGCAGCCCGGCGCCGACCGCGAACGGCAACCCGCCGAGAACGTAGCAACTGATCCGTGCCTCGGCCGCCAGTGCATGACCACGAAGCTTGATTGCCACGCGCTTGCGAATCGTGTCCGCCAGCGTTTCCAGCGTCTCCGACAGGCCGCCGCCTGTCTGACTCTGGAGCGTCAGCGCGGTGGCGAAGAAATGGTATTCGGGCAGACCGTTGCGAAGGCTCATCGCCCGGAGCGCATCGGGCAGCGGCAGCCCGATCGCGATTTCCTCGGAGAGCTGCTTGAATTCGAGACGGGTCGGCTCCTGACTTTCGGTCGCCACCAGCGCGATTGCGTTGCCTACGCCCACGCCGACTCTGACTGCCCTTACGATCATGCCGAGCGCGTCGGGGAACTGCTTGAACAGCTTGTCGCAATACTGTCTCTCGCGCCTGCCATAGAATAGCCTCGACAGGCCCAGCACGCAGGCGGGCACCGCCATCCAGCCGACCGTTCCGATCAGGTGGTGCATCGCCCAGCCCACCCCCAGCCCGAGGCCGGCACACGCGGCAGTCACTCTCGCGATCGGCACCGTCGCATGTGATCGCTTCGACCGATGGTAGCCGAGCGCTCTTTCGAGGCCGGCGGTCAGGTTGCGTCGAGGCAACGTGCCACGCCGTCGCGCGCGTTTCTCGCCCGCGACCGCGGCCACGAACGGCGCCGTCACTTCATCGAGCCGAACGGTCACGCTCCTGACGGCAACTCGCTGCCGCCGCAGCACCAGCAGGCTGCCGGCGATCAACAGCAGGAAAGAACAGCCCGTCAACAGCAGAGGCGCCCCGTTCAACGCGACGCCTCGTCGAGCGCCGCCGTCCAGGCGCGATCGAGCTGGAAGTAGGCGAGGGCTTCGTGGAAGCTCGCGCGCGACCGATTGACCTTGTAGCGGCCGATCAGCCGTCCGTCGGTTCCTTCGCCTTCGATCTCGTAGGAGAAGATGTCGTTGAGGATGACGACGTCGCCCTCGAGTCCTGCCACGTCGGTGACCTGGGTGATGCGACGCACGCCATCGCGATGCCGCTCGAGCTGGATGATCAGATTGACGGCGCCGACGATCTGCGTGCGGATTGCGCGCGCGGGCAGTCCCATATTGCCCATCTGTACCATGTTCTCGATCCGGGTGACCGCGTCGCGGGTCGTGTTCGCGTGGATCGTCGACATGCTGCCGTCATGGCCGGTGTTCATCGCCTGCAGCATGTCGAAGGCTTCCGAACCCCGGACCTCGCCGATGATGATGCGGTCGGGACGCATGCGCAGTGCATTGCGTACGAGGTCACGCTGCGTCACCTCGCCCTTTCCCTCCAGGCTCGGCGGCCGCGTCTCCAACCTGACCACGTGCGGCTGCTGCAGCTGCAGTTCGGCCGCGTCCTCGACCGTGATCACCCGCTCGCCGTGATCGATCAGCCGCGACAACGCGTTCATCAGCGTCGTCTTGCCCGACCCGGTGCCGCCCGAGATGATGATGTTCAGTCGCGCCCGCCCCGCGACCTCGAGAATACGCGCGAGGTGCGGCGAGCAGCCACCCCTCTGGACGAGCTGATCGAAGTCCATCACCCGGCGCGAGAACTTGCGGATCGAGATGTAGGGGCCGTCGAGCGCCAGCGGCGGGAAGACGATGTTGACACGCGAGCCGTCCTTCAATCGCGCGTCCACCATCGGGCTCGACTCGTCGATACGCCGCCCGACCGCCGCCGCGATCCGCTGGCAGACGCTCGCCGTGTGCGCCGCATCGCGGAAACGCACGTTCGACAGACTGGTCCGGCCCGCCCGCTCGACGAAGACCCTGTCCGGACCGTTGACCATGATGTCAGCGATGCCATCGTCGTCGAGAAGCGGCTGCAGCGGACCCAGACCGAGCATGTCGTTGACCAGCTCGCCCGCCAACTCGTGCTGCTCGCGCGCATTGAGCTGGACGCGCCGCTCGCTCGCGATCTCGCCGACCATCTTCTCGACCTCGAGGCCCAGCCGCTCGGCTGAAAGTCCGACGATCGACGCCGGATCGAGCCGGCTCAGGCAGGCCGCCCGAAGCTCGAGCAGCATCGAGGACGGATCCGAACGCGTCACCGCCGGTCCCGTCACGACCTCGGCCGCGACCATGTCGCGATTGCGTTTGCCGAAGGACGCGCCTTCCATCATCGCCGCCATGCCAACAGCCGGCGCAGCCCGGACGCGGCCGAGCCTTTCGCGTCCTCCCCCTCGAAGCGACGCACGAACGCCGCCTCCTGCGCGAGTTGCTCGATGCTGGCCTTGAACGGACCCTTGGCCTCCGCCACCGGCTTGCCGAGCGTGTTGGCTTCGTTGACCACTCGCGGCTGATAAGGAAACGTTACGTCCGGCGCCATTCCGAGCGCCTGCTCCACTTGGTGCCGGCCCAAGGTTCCCGGAGCTCCGAGCTTGTTGAGCACCAAGATGGAACGCCGGCTCTGCGACGCGCTGTTCGGCAACGCCAGCAGCCGCAGCGTGTCACGAATCGAGGCGAGCGTCGGATCGGTCACCACGATTCTCTGATGCGACAAGTCGATCAGGTCGCGTTGCAGCGACGCCGGCCGGAACGGCACGTCGGCCACGATAAAGTTGTAGCGCCGTCTCAGCATCGACAACAATTGACGCGCTGCTTCCGGTGCCACCACTGGATCTTCGTCGAGATTTTCCTCGCTCGACAGCACCGACAAGCGATCATTGACGGCGAACGCGCTTCGTTCGACCAGCAGCTCGTCGAGCCGTTCCGGCATTTCGAGCGCCGTCTTAAGGCCTGAACTGCTCTTCGCCCCCAGGATCAGCGCCGCCGTGCCGGTATGCAGATCGGGATCGAGCAGAACCGTATGACGCCTGATGTTGGTTGCGCAATGCCAAGCCAGGTTCGCCGCGATCGTCGTCGTGCCGACCCCGCCGGCGGCACCCGTCACCGTGATCACGCGGCCGCCTTGCACGCTTTCCGACGCCACCTTGCCAGAACTCACCCAAGGGCCGAAGTGGCGCGCCACCATGCTGCGCGCCAGCGGCTTATAGAGGTATTCGCTCGCCCCCAACCCGCGCGTGATCTGCCGGTAGAAATTGACGTCCTCGCGGTCGCCCACGACCAGCACGCGGGCGTCCGGTTCCACCACCTCCGATAGATCCATCAGCGCGCTGATCGGACTCTCGTCGCGGCTGATGTCGACCACGATGACCTGCGGCGTCGGGATCTTGCGCAGCAGCGCCACGGCCTGTCGGCATCCCATGCGCCGGACGTCCAACTCGCCCGTGAGCATCTCGCCGAAGCCCTCGCGCAGCGCCGCCTCGCTCGCGGGATCGTTGACGAAAGCGATGAAGCGCGCGCGTTCCGTCAACTGGCCATCGGAGTCCTGCCGCAGCAGGGGAGGGGCGGCGACCGAACCGTCCATCACGAACCTCCTGCCGACGTGCTCGCCGGGGTAGCCGGCGTGGCGGCGGACGGCGTCGCGTTACCGCTCTCGTCCGGCAGGCTCTTGACCTGGTCGTGACGCAGACGCGCCACTGCCGCCGTCGCAAGTTCGCCATCCGCACCCGGCGTGCCCCGCCCTTGCACGAGATCGCTCGGGTCGGCCACTTGCACGACAAGATTGGCGTCGTTCACCCCGGTGGCGTTCCAGCGCAGATCGGTCGTTACCGGATCGACTTGCGCGCATCCCGCGAGTCCGGCGGCCGCCGTCAGGAGGCCACACATACCTGCGATGGCCGTCGCCATGGATCGGATCCTGCGCATCGAACTACTCCACCATGAAGCCGGCGTCGCCCGGAACACGCGCCGCACTGCTGTTGCCCGAGGCTCGCAGGCCCGTCTGCCTGAGCAGCAGCAGCCGCTCGATGTCGTTCGGTGGCCGGTAGCCGTCGGTCGGCAGCCGCAGCACCGACGGTGATGCCACCGGCTTGACGATGTAGGGCGTGACCACGATGACCAGCTCGGTCTGGTTGCGCTGGAAACTGTCCGAACGGAACAGCGTCCCCAGGATCGGCACGTCGCCGAGGAACGGCACCCCCTGCCCCGTGTCGCTCGTGCTGTCCTGCAACAGTCCCGCGATGGCGAAACTCTGCCCGCTGCCCAGCATGACGGTCGTGTCGGCGCGCCGAACGGTCAGCGCGGGCACCTGGATGGTGCTGTTGCCATCGGTGAACGACACCGCTCCCTGCGACGTCAGCTGGCTGACTTCGGGCCGCACGTGCAGGCTGATCTCGCCGTCCGACAACACGGTCGGCACGAACGACAGCTCCACACCATACTGCTTGAATTCGATCGTCTCGGTGTTGTTCTCGTAGGCGACCGGGATGGGGAATTCGCCACCCACCAGGAAGCTTGCCGGCTCGCCGCTCATCGTCGTCAGGTTGGGCTCCGCCAGCATCTTGACCAGTTGGTCCTGCGACAGCGCGTCGAGCACGGTGTCGAGCGCCGTGGGCCGCCCGCCCGCGGTGAAGCGGGACAGGAAGCTAAAGCTGTTCTGCACGGCCGAGACGGTGGCGAGCGGATTGGCAATCGACACGCCCAGCACCGCCTGTGTTCCCAGCGAGTTCACGGACTGCCAGTTGATCCCCAGCTCGCGCGTCAGCGTACGCGACATCTCCGCGATCCGAACGCGCAGATTGACCTGTACCGAACCCGCGACCCTGGACTGGTTGTCGACCTCCCCGTCCTTGCCGAGCACGCTCTGCGCGTCCGCGGCCGCCGCCTCGTCCGCGGACGGTGTCGACGTCTCGCCTTCGAGCGCCACCCCGTTCTGCCGCGCCTCCGCGCGCAGCCCCGCCTCGGCCGGATCATCCCGCATCAAGCGCTGCGCCGATCGCGCGGCAAAGCCCGACGGCACCACGTCGATCGCGTATTCGCCCACGGCGCGCCCCGACGAGTCCGTCGCAGCGACACTCGTGTGACCGGGTGCGAGCCCGAACACGAAGAGCGTCTTGGCACTTGCCGGCTTGACCTCGACCACCTTCGGATCGGCGGCGTAGACGGTCGTCGCCGGTCCAGAGAGGTTCAGCAGCCGGCCCGACCCGGCCTCAATGGCGATGGCATGTCCTGCGGCGTGCGCCCGACCCGTCACCGTCAGTGCGACGCTTCCGGTCAGCGACCCGATCAGCGAGCCGAGCAGCATGATTTTATGCAGACCCGTTCTGGTGGTCATGGCAGATGGAAATCCTTTCCGTCCGATGGTCCGTTGAAGACGTGGATCGTTGCCGCCTCGCCCGCGCCGCCGGAGAGTGCCGGCGACACGTCGCTCCCCCACATCAGGTTGCTGGCGACCTTCGAGCTGTCGCATGTCTGCGTCGAACAGACCGAGAGCGACAACCGCCCGAGCCGGCTGGCGATCGAGATCCGCTCGGCTTCGGCCGGCGTCGCCTCAAGGGTGATCGTCCGCTCGCCCGCTCCTTCGCTGCCCGGCTGCTCACCGCGGACCAGATCCTGGTTGGTCGCGATCACACGAAGTCCGCTCAGCACCGTCACCGCCGCCAGCCGATGGCCCGACGCCGCACCCGCATCCTCAAGGCTCTGTGTCAGGATCAGATCGACATGATCGCCCGGCCAGACCAAACCGGCGACGCCGCTGACCGCGTCCACGCCGATGCTGACCGCGCGCTTGCCCGGCAGCAGGACGGCCGCGAGATAGGAGTGATCACCCGGCTTGACCAGGTCCTGATCGTAGATCAGTCCCCCTGCCGGGATCGACACGCGTAGCAGCGCACCGGCCAGTTCCGATCGGACGCCGGGTGAATCGGCCATGGTCGCCGTCGGCAAGGACGAGAGCGGGAAGTTACGGGTCGCCAAATCCTGCGGTCTGAGCAGCTGCCCGGCATGCAGGGACTGGCTCGCCACGAATACCGCAACCATGCGTTCCGACGCCGGAACGGACATCGCGGCCGTCGCGGGCGCCGCCGCGGGCGGACGCAATGCCAGGGCGCCCACGACCGTCAAGCCGCCAAGTCCGAGCATCAGCAGCATGATGGTAAGAACCCGATTCAACATCCTAGACCACCATGAAGTCGATGGAGGCAGCCGCGATCGCGACCGCGTAGGGTAGAGAGTGGCGCATTCGTATCCGTCGCCATTCCGCCCGCCACACGCGCGCCAAGAACCCTTTCGGCTTCGGGCCATGCCGCGCCGGCAATACCAAACGGAGCACCAGGTATAGGCAGGCCAGGATGCCGCCGGCGATCGATACCGCCAGTAGCCATGGCGCCGTCCCGGCCGGACCGATCCAGAGCGACAACGCCGCCAGCAGCTTCACGTCACCACCGCCGAGCAGTCGCGCCCGCCACCCCGCCGCACCCACCAGGAAGACCACGATCGCGACGGCGAAACACGCCCAAATCTCGTTCCTGCAAGCCGCATGGATCGCTCCCGCAGCGCCGATCATCACCGACACCGCGTTCGGGATCGTCCGCGCGGCGATATCGTGCGCGGCGGCATAGACCAGCCCCACGCAGCAAAGTCCCACCATTGTGGTGTCAAGCATCGCGAGCCTCTCCGATGCGTTCGGCCAGCCGATCGGACGGCGCCTGCGAGCGCCGTCCAGTCGGATCAGAACGTCACGCCGCTCAGCGTGTCGTTGAGGGTCTTTCCAAACTTGGTGAACCCGGTGACCAGGAGCGCCCCGAGCACGCCGGCGATGATGGCGTACTCCAGCGCCGTCACGCCCCGGCGATCGAGCTTTAGTGCGACCAGATAACGATAGATGTCGAGCATGTTACTTGTCCCCTGCTGGAAAGCCGGCGCCACGCAAAGGGTGAAGCCGCTTCACGATTGTCCAAAGCCCAAATCCATAGGCGGGTCCGAGCAACGATCCCGGACTTCTAGAAGCTGCCAGCTTTTCATCACCAACTCGTAAAGACCGCCGCAGCGAAAGCCAGAACACCGACACGCACGCGGCGAACGCGAACGGAAACGGCACGCTCGTCGTGATCGGGTGCGTCAGCAGCCCCGCCAGCCACGCCAGCGCCAGCACCGATCGTTCGCCCGCGAGCGCGCCGTCCTCGCGTGACGCCCGATACAGCCAGGCGCCCGCCACCAGCAGTGAGGTGAGGTCGTAGAACAATACGACCGGCATTGCGATGAGCGCCGATGCCACCAGCACCCCGTGTCGCGCGGCGCCTCGCGTCCGTGCCCAAACCGACGCCACCGCCCAGAGCGCGCCCGCTGTCACGAGCAGTTCGAACACGTAGGCGCCCGCGAGTGACAGACCGAGCTGCCGCGCCGCCCCGAAGCTGCTTGCCATCGCCCGTAGCGGAATGACCTGGCCGGTTGCGAAACTTCCCTGTGCCCTCGCCAAAACGTGCAGAAACTCCACCCAGCTTGCAGTCCCGAACACCCACGCCGAGAGTCCCGTCCAGCCCGCTGCCCCGCATGCACACGCCAGCAATGCGCGTTTGTCTCCCGACGCGGCGAGCGCCACCGGTATCAGCAATCCCGTGTGTGGCTTGAACAGCAAGCATGACAGCACCAGACCTGCTGCGATCGATCGCTCGCGTTGCAGCAGCAACGTCCCTGCTCCGAACACCGCCGCCGTGAGACAGGCGTTCTGGCCGAGGTCCACACTCCACAGCAGCGGCGCGAAGCCCAGGATCACCGGCAGCGTGTCCCGCCACCGCCCACCTGCGATCCATGCCACGACGCCGACGCACAACGCCACCGTTCCCGTTTGGAATAAGGTGAACGCCACCAGCTTGGGCAACAGGGCCAGCACTCCACAGACGAGCAGGAACACCGGCGGATAAAAGAAGTGGACATAGCTGATGCCGGACGCCGTCAGCGCCTGCTCGGTCGCGTAATGAACCGCCCGATCATAGACCAATGACGGATCCGCCCCGTCCGCGATCCGCCCCGCCGCGTAGAAGCTGATGAAGTCCGTCGTCGTCGCATGCGCGAGCCTGACCAGCAATCCCTGCGTCCCGAGTACGAGGA
>CAXUBM010000017.1:0-461 GCA_964249235.1 uncultured Acetobacteraceae bacterium
GTCGACGGGCGCCTGCCAGCCGGCGCGAGGGCGGCTGGGCACGAAGCGCGCGTGATCCAGCGGGAGAAGCGGGGAGCCGAGCGATGTGGCGTGCGACGGAAAGAGCTCGCTGAAGGGGCGGCCGACCAGCAGGCGCACCAGCTCGGCCTGCGGGGCGTCGGGAGGTGCCACGCCGGCCACCGATCCGTCGCGCATGACCGTCACACGGTCGGCGATGCGCCGGACCTCCTCGAGCCGGTGCGAAATGTAGATGACCCCGACGCCGCGCGCCCTGAGGTCGTCGACAACCGTGAAGAGATGCTCGGCCTCGGCGGCCGAGAGGGAGGCGGTCGGCTCGTCGAGGATGAGGATGCGAGCGTCCGCCGCGCCCCCCATGGCCATACCCACCCGCTGGCGCTCCCCGCCGCGCAGGCCGCCCACGCCCTCCACGACGAGGATGTCCTCGGGATCACCCGCGGAGA
>CAXUBM010000017.1:471-18195 GCA_964249235.1 uncultured Acetobacteraceae bacterium
TCTTTACCAATCCGCGCCAGCCGACCCTGCCGGAGCGCCTGCGGGGCTACCAGTTGGTGTTTGCGCGGTTTCCGGGGATCAAGGGGGTGGAGGTGTGCGACATGCAGGGCGAGCCCGCGCGCGCGGTGGCGCAGGCCGCCGACGCGAAGGCGCGGGTCGAGATCCACACCCGACCGATGCAGCAGGCCTCTTGCGTCCCGGGCCATGGCACGGTCGTCGAGCGTTCGCCAGGCGGTCAGCCGCTCCTGGCCGAGGAAGAGGTTGGCAGCGATGTCCAGGCCCGGCACGAGGTCGAGCTCCTGCGGGATCATGATGATGCCGGCCTCGTGCGCCTCGCGCGGGGAGGCGAAACGGGTCGGCGCACCGGCCAGCGCGATCGTGCCGCGATCCGGCGCCGCGGCGCCGGAGATGACGGCCATCAACGTGCTCTTGCCGGCACCGTTCTCGCCCAGCAGGACATGGACCTCGCCGGCGCTCAGGTCGAAATCGACGCCGCGCAAGGCATGCACGCCGCCGAACCGCTTCTCGATGCCGGTGAGCCGCAGCAACGGCTCGTTCATCTTGGACGCCGCCCGATGTTGAAACGATCAGGCGACGTTACCGCAATCGGTGTCAAGCGAGGCGAAAGGCGGTAGAAGGTCAGACGAAAGGCGGGGCTCCGCCCCGCACCCGCCAAGGGCGTTGCCCTTGGACCCCGTCAATCAAGAAAGTTCCCATGGCAGAGACGCCGATTTCGCGGATCCGGAACTTCTCGATCATCGCCCATATCGATCACGGCAAATCCACGCTTGCCGACCGGCTCATTCAGGCCTGCGGCGCGCTGAGCGAACGCGAGATGCACGCCCAGGTGCTCGACAGCATGGAGCTCGAGAAGGAGCGCGGGATCACGATCAAGGCGCAGACCGTGCGGCTGCTCTATCCGGCCAAGGATGGGCACAGCTACGTGCTCAATTTGATGGACACGCCCGGCCACGTCGACTTCGCCTACGAGGTCAGCCGGTCGTTGGCCGCCTGCGAGGGATCGCTGCTCGTCGTCGACGCGTCGCAGGGGGTGGAAGCGCAGACGCTCGCCAACGTCTACCAGGCGATCGAGGCCAACCACGAGATCGTGCCCGTCCTGAACAAGATCGACCTGCCCGCCGCCGATCCCGAGCGCGTCCGCCAGCAGATCGAGGACGTGATCGGCATCCCCGCCGACGACGCCGTCGAGATTTCCGCCAAGACCGGGCTGAACATCGAGGGCGTGCTCGAGGCACTGGTCACCCGACTGCCGCCGCCCGAGGGCGATGCCGACGCATCGCTCAAGGCGCTGCTGGTCGACAGCTGGTACGATCAGTTCCTCGGCGTCGTCATCCTGGTGCGCATCAAGGATGGGCGCCTCAAACGCGACATGAAGATCCGCATGATGTCGACCGGTGCGGCCTATTCGGTCGACCAGGTCGGCGTCTTCACGCCCCACCTCAAGCCGGTCGACGAGCTCGGCCCCGGCGAGATGGGCTACATCAACGCTTCGATCAAAACCGTCGCCGACTGCAACATCGGCGACACCATCACCGACGACCGCCGCCCCTCGGCCAACGCGCTCGCCGGGTTCAAGCCGTCCGTTCCCGTGGTCTGGTGCGGCCTGTATCCGGTCGACGCCGACGATTTCGAGAAGCTGCGGGAGTCGCTCGGCAAGCTGCGGCTCAACGACGCGAGCTTCCACTTCGAGGCGGAGACTTCGGCAGCCCTGGGCTTCGGCTATCGCTGCGGCTTTCTCGGCCTGCTCCATCTCGAGATCATCCAGGAACGCCTGCAGCGCGAGTTCGACCTCGACCTGATCGCGACCGCCCCTTCGGTGGTCTACCGGCTGACCCGCACGGACGGCAGCGTCGAAGAGCTGCACAACCCCGCCGACATGCCCGAAAGCACCTTCATCGCGCGCATCGAGGAGCCCTGGATCCGCGCGACGATCATGGTGCCGGACGATTATCTCGGCCCCGTGCTCACCCTGTGCAACGAGCGCCGCGGCCAGCAGGCCGACCTCACCTATGTCGGCAGCCGCGCGATGGCGGTCTACCGCCTGCCGCTCAACGAGGTGGTGTTCGACTTCTACGACCGGCTCAAGTCGATCAGCCGCGGCTATGCGAGCTTCGACTACGCGATGGACGGCTACGAGCAGAGCGAGCTCGTGCGCATCTCCATCCTCGTCAACAACGATCCCGTCGACGCGCTGTCCTTCATCGCCCACCGCAGCGCCGCCGAGAGCCGCGGCCGCGCGATCTGCGCGCGCCTGAAGGACCTCATTCCCCGCCAGCTCTTCAAGATCGCGATCCAGGCCGCTATCGGCAGCCGCGTGATCGCCCGCGAGACGATCGGCGCGCTGAGCAAGGACGTCACCGCCAAGTGCTATGGCGGCGATATCAGCCGCAAGCGCAAGCTTCTGGAGAAGCAGAAGGAGGGCAAGAAGCGCATGCGCCAGTTCGGCAAGGTCGAGATCCCGCAGAGCGCCTTCCTGGCCGCGCTGAAGATGGACGCCTGACGCGGCCTGTGGCCGCCAAGCCGGCTTTCGCCGCGTGGACGGCGTTGCTATAGGCGGGGCGACCGGCGGGACGCCGGAGAGATGGCCGAGCGGTTTAAGGCGCACGCTTGGAAAGCGTGTGTGCGTGAAAGCGTACCGTGGGTTCGAATCCCACTCTCTCCGCCAACCGGCCGCGCAGGAAATGAGAGGCACGGGCTGGTGACGGGAGCGCGGGAGGCGGCCACCATTGCCCTGGCGCTCACGCTGGCAGCCTTCCTGCTGCTGGTGCTCAGCATCGACGTCATTCGCGCACGCGCGCGCGCAGTGCAGCTCCTCGCCGGCATCGCCGCGCTCGGCGCGGCCGCGGCCGGCTTCATCGCCGTCGATGCCGACGGGCTCCGTCTGCAACGAATCGAGTTCGCGCTCGCGCAACGGCCCGCGGGCGCTTCCGGCCCGGCCGTCTCGGCGGGGCAGCTCCGCGCGCTGGCCGCGGGCCTGGCGCGAACCGGCGTGCCGCACGGCTTTCTCTTCGCCGTGCTGAGCACCTGCGGTGGCGCGCAGGCCCGGGCGTCGGCGCTCGTCGCGACGATGCGCCATGCCGGCCTGACCGTCTACGCGCCCGGCCGTTGCGGCCCGACCGGCACCGGGAACGCGATCACGATCCTCGTCAACGCGCGCGCCAAGCATCGGGAGCCGGCAAGGGCCGAAGCGGCCGTGTTCGGCTCGGTCTTCGTCCTGCCTGGTGCCGCGAGGACCCTCGTCGTTCCTGGGCTGAGCGCGGACCTGATCGTGCTGCTGGCGGCCTGATCAGGCGGCGGCCGAGCGATCCCGGCGCAACGGCGGGCTGGCGACCTCGCTCGGACGGCCCCGCTCGGCCACGAAGCGCATGTCGCTCAGCAGCGCCGCCGAGCAGCCGTCCAGGTGGAGGCGTTCGGCGAGCACCCGGCCGAAACGGTCCTGGAGCGGGCCGAGCAGCGCGTCGAGAAACGCCTCGGACACGCCGTTGATGCCGGTGAAGTCCAGCACGACGTCGCCGCCGTCGTCGCCGAGCAGCAATTCGACGCGCAAGCGCAGCGCCTCCGCCTGCCTGGGGTCACTCAAGATGTCCGCGCCGGTATGAACCGGCAAATGTGCCTGCATGACGGTCTCCTTGCCCGTCCCGCCGGCATGGAGGCCGATCGAGACAGGCGGAGCGTCTCACTGTCTTCACGCCCGTCCAGCTCACGGAGCTGTTACCTCGCACTGGCCCGCGCATACTTCTCGTCGAGCGCGTCGATCGCCCCCACGTTCGGCGCCGATCGGCTCTGCGGGTCGTAGGTGTTGGCCAGGAACGTGTCGGCGATCGACTTGGCCAGCTCCGGCCCGATCACCCGCGCCCCCATGGTGATGAATTGCGCATTGTTGCTCAGCGCCGCGCGCTCGGCCGAATAGGTGTCGTGCGTCAGCGCCGCGCGGATGCCCGGCACCTTGTTGGCCGAGATCGACACGCCGATGCCCGTTCCGCAGACCAGGATGCCGCGATCGTAGTCGCCGGCCAGCAAGCGACCGGTCACCCGGTCGACCAGTTCGGCATAGAACTCCTTCGTGCCCGCCTCGGGCGCGGACAGGTCGACGACCGTGTGCTCGCCCCGTTCCTCGAGATGCGCGGCCAGAACCTTGACCAGCGGCTCGCCGGCGCTGTCGCCGCCCAGAACAATCCTCATCGACCTGATCCCTGCGTTGCCGTGTCTCGGAAATGGCGTTGGCGGGTGGCGATTGCAAAGCTACCGACGCTCCGAGAACAGGATGCTGCCGGCCGACGCGGCCACCACCAGCAGGATCCCGAGCCAGCGCGCCGGTCCGAGCCGCTCGCCGAGCAGCAGCAGCCCGGACAAGGCCGCGATCGCCGGCTCCACGCTCATCAGCACGCCGAAGGCGCGCGCGCTCATCCGGCGCATCGCCGCCAATTCCAGCATGTAGGGCACGGCGCTCGACAGCATCGCGACCGCGAACGCGTCGGCGAGCCACGACTCCGCCCCGTGGGCCGGCCAGCGCCCCGCGACCAGCGCCGGCGGCACGATCACGAGGGCTGCCACGATCATGCCCAGCGAGGTGGCCCGGCCGGCGGGAATGAGCCGCCCGAGCCTGATGCCAGCCAGGATGTAGGCCGCCCAGCCGACCGCGGCCGCGGCGGCGAAGGCCACGCCCATCGGGTCGACCGCCCCCAGGTCCGCCGCCGGCCGCAGCAGCAGCGCCAGTCCAGCCACCACCAGCGTCACCCAGGCCAGGTCGATGACCCGGCGCGAACCGGCCAACGCCACCGCGAGCGGACCGGCGAACTCCACCGCCACCGCGATGCCGAGCGGGATGCGCGCGATCGCCTGATAGAAGGTCGCGTTCATCACGCCCAGGGCGACCCCGTAGGCGAGCACCGCGCGCACCATCCGCGCGTCCAGTCCCGAACGCCAGGGCCGCCAGACCAGGCCGAGCACGACCGCCGCCAGGCCGATCCGCAATCCCGCCGTGCCGAGCGCGCCGAATGCCGGGAACAGCGTCTTGGCGATCGAGGCACCGGTCTGGAACGAGATCATGCCCGCGACGACCGCGGGCGCCGCGAACGCCACCCCCGGGGCCGGCGCCGGGGTGACTACACCCAACGCCGGATCACCGCCCTCAGCCGAACTTGTCGGGGTCGGGACCGATCCGCTGCGCGCGATCCATGGCGGCGATCGCGTCCATGTCCTCGGGGTCGAGGTCGATGTCGGCCAAGGCGAGGTTCTCGCGGATCCGGGCCGGCGTCACCGATTTCGGGATGACGATGTTGTCGAGATGCAGATGCCAGCGCAGCACGATCTGGGCCGGCGTGCGGCCGTGCTTGTCGGCGATCGGCTTGAGCGCCGGGTCGTCGAGCAGCCCCTTCCCTTGCCCGATCGGGCTCCATGCCTCCACCGTCACGCCGTTCTTGACGCAGAAATCGCGCAGGTCTGGCTGCTGCAGGTAGGGATGGCACTCGATCTGGTTGACCGAGGGGATCACGCCGGTTTCGTCGATGATCCGCGTCAGGTGATGCTGCTTGAAGTTCGACACCCCGATCGAGCGCGTCAGCCCTTCCTCGCGAAGCTGCGCCATCGTCCGCCACGCCTGCACGTAACGGTCGCCGCTCGGCACGGGCCAATGGATGAGATAAAGGTCCACCCGGTCCAGACCGAGCTTGTCGAGGCTTTCCGTCAACGCCGCCCGGGCGTCGCCGTGACGGTCGTTCCACAATTTGGTCGTGACGAAGATCTCGTCGCGCGGCACGCCGCCCCGCCGGATCCCCTCGCCGGTGCCGCGCTCGTTGCCGTAGATCGCGGCCGTGTCGATGCTTCGATAGCCGATCTCGATCGCGGTCGCGACCGCGTCGGACGCTTCGCCGTCCGGCACCTGCCAGACGCCGAATCCGACCTCCGGCATGGCGATGTCGGGCGCGATGTGAATGTGTCTGAGTTCGGCCATGATATCTCGAATGTCCCTTGCAACCGGCACAAAACCTTCCGGACGCAGGCGGGTTGCCCGCTTGACGCCGGCCTCGACGCTCGCGATCTCCGTCGGATGACCGACCAGCCCGAGAACGAACCGAGACCCGCCGAGGAGAAGCCGCCCGAGACCGACCGCCCGGTGGAGATCGGCGGACCGAAGGGGCCGGAGCCGACCCGCTATGGTGACTGGGAGCGGAAGGGCCGCTGCTTCGATTTCTGAGGCGATCGACCTCAGAAACTCGGCCCTGGCCGCCGAAGCGGTGATCGGGGCGCTCTCGCTCGTGCCTCACCCGGAAGGCGGCTTCTTTCGCGAAACCTGGCGCGACCGGCCGGCCGACGGCGGCCGGGGCGTCGGCACGGCGATCCATTTCCTGCTCCGTGAGGGCGAGACGAGCGCCTGGCACCGGGTGGACGCCGACGAGCTGTGGATCTGGCAGGCGGGTGCGCATGTCGAACTTCGTCTCGCGGCCGAGGGCCGGCCCGACGAGACGACGCGGCTCGGCCCGGATCTCGCGCGCGGCGAGGTGCCGCACGTCCTGGTCCCGCGGACGAGATGGCAGACCGCGACGTCGCTGGGCGGCTGGACGCTGGCGTGCTGCGTCGTGGCGCCGGCGTTCATGGCCGCAGGCTTCGAACTGGCGACGGACCGAAGCTCCTGATCTGAGAACGAACTTGTGATTGCGACCGGTCGGTATGGGGCTTGTCCGGTTCAGCCATGATGCGGCTTTATCGCGATCCCAAAAAACGGGGGGAAACAATGATACGTCAATCGGAAACGGCGCGAGCCGGGTCGTTTCGCGCGACCATGATCAGTCGCCTCTGCGCCGGCACCGCACTGCCCGCGCTGCTTGCTGGCCTCGCCCAGCTCTCGCCCGCCGCCGCGGCACCCGTCGGCAACCCGGCGGATTGCCCGTGGCTCAATCCGAGCCTGTCGGTGGCGACACGCGTCAACATGCTGCTGTCGAAGATGACGATCGCGGACGAGATCGCGCTCGTGCAGGGCAACGGCACCAGCGAGACGACGCCGCCTGCCGTCCCTTACGTGTTCTACACCGAGCCCAACGTCAAACTTTGCATTCCCGGCATCGGCTATGAGGATGGTCCGGCCGGCGTTGCCGACTACCTGACCAACGTCACCCAGCTTCCTGCCGGCGTGGCGTTGGCAGCGACCTTCTCGAAGTCGGACGCGATGCAGTACGGCATCACGCTCGGCGCCGAGCAGGCCGCGAAAGGATCGGGCGCCGATCTGGGGCCGACGGTGAACATCATGCGCGACCCGCGCTGGGGCCGCAATTTCGAGAGCCTTTCGGAAGATCCGGCACTGACGGCCGGGATCGACACGCCCGAGATCGAAGGCCTGCAGAGCCAGGACGTGATGGCGCAGGTCAAGCACTTCGACGCCTACAACGTGGAGACCAACCGCAACACGCAGGCGGACGACGTGATCGTCACGCAGCGCGTGCTGCACGAGATCTACCAGCCGGCGTTCAAGGCGGCGATCGAGAATGCGGGCTCGGGTTCGCTGATGTGCGCGTATTCGTCGGTGAACGGCTTCTACAGCTGCGAAAGCCACTCGCTGCTGACCGACGTGCTTCGCAACGAGTACGATTTCAAAGGCCTCGTGATGTCGGATTACGGGGCGATCCATGACGTGTCGGCGGCGACCGCCGGCACCGACGTGGAGCAGCCGGAGAACACCTATTTCGGCGCGCCGCTCGAAGCGGCGGTCGAGCACGGCACCATCGCGCGCGCGGTGCTGAACTCCATGGTCTCGCCGGTGCTCTACGAAATGTTCCGGTTCGGCTTCTTCAACAATCCGCCGCCGGTCACGACCTCGGCCGTCGCGACGTCCGCGGCACACGTCGCCACCTCGAACGCGCTCGCCGAGGACGGCACCGTGCTGCTGCAGAACAGCCATTCGATCCTGCCGCTGACGCCGAGCACCAGCGTCGCGGTGATCGGGCCCGCGGCGTCGACGCAGGTCACCAGTGCGGGCAGCGGCAGCGCCTACGTGATCCCGAATTCGGTCGTCTCGCCGCTCGCCGGCATCCAGGCGGCATCGACGGGGAGCGTCACCTACACGCAGGGCCTGCCGAACGACACCGACCTGACGCCGATCCCCTCGAACTACCTGTCGACGCCCTACAGCGGCACTCCCTATGGGGGCAGCTACACGGCGACGCTGACCGCGCCGGAGACCGGCACCTATGCGTTCTCGATCAACAGTCCCTGCGTGCACTGCTATACGGTGACGTCGCTGTCGATCAACGGCACGGCGATCGTGAACGATCCCGACACGCCGCCGGTCTCCACGGTCGCCGGGTCGATGACGCTCACCGCCGGGCAAAAATACACGCTGAGCATCAGCGGCGAGAGCGCGAACCTCGAGTGGCAGACGCCATCGCAACTCACGGCCGACTTCGCGCCTGCCGTCGCCGCGGCGAAGGCGGCGCAGGTCGCGGTGGTGGTGGTGTCCGACGACACCGAGTCGGAAGCAGGCGACCGGGCGAACATCACGCTCCCGTCGGCGCAGGACGGACTGATCGAGGCGGTCGCTGCGGCCAACCCGAACACGGTCGTGGTCATCCAGGCCGGCGCGCCGATCGCGATGCCCTGGCTGTCCAGCGTCGCGGCGGTGGTCGACACCTGGTATCCAGGCCAGACCGACGGCACGGCGCTCGCCGACGTGCTCTACGGCGTGACCAACCCGGGCGGGCATCTGCCGATCACGTTCCCGCAGAACCTGACCGACATCCCGACCGCCTCGCCGGCGCAGTTCCCCGGCGCGAACAACGAAGTTCTCTATTCGGAAGGGCTGCTGGTCGGCTATCGCTGGTACGACCAGGAGAATGTCGCGCCGCTGTTCCCGTTCGGGTTCGGCCTCTCCTACACGACCTTCAGGTTCAGCAACCTGAAGATCCAGAACCCGAGCGTCGACGGCGTGACGCCGTTCAAGGTCAGCGCGACGATCACCAACACCGGCAAGGTCGCCGGCAGCGACGCGGCGCAGCTCTATCTCGGGTTCCCCAGCGCCGCCGGAGAGCCGCCGCGCAAGCTCGTCGACTTCAGCCGCGTGACGCTGCAGCCCGGCGCGTCGCAGAACCTGAGCTTCACCATCAGGCCGAGCGACGAATGGTGGTGGAACAACAACGCCTGGGACGAGAGCAACGGAACCTACAGCGTGTTCGTGGGTGATTCCTCGGCCACGGCGAACCTGCCACTGGTCGGCAGCTACACGATGGAGGCCGGCATCGGGAACCGTCACGTGACGGTCGCCGCGCCCGGCAGCATCACCGCCGGCGCCACCGGCACCGTGCAGGTGCACCTGACGGCAGGCGGGTCGCAGACGCTTGGCACCGTCAGCCTGCATCTCTCGGCGCCGGGCAACGTCAGCGTCGTGCCGCTGTCGGCGACGAGCTTCAGCAACGTGCTGCCGGGGCAGGCGCTCAGCGTGTCGTTTGCCGTCAAGCCGAAGGCAGGAACGGTGCCGCAGCACGTGACGATGTATGGCACCGCCGATTTCTCGTCGTCGGGCTGCAGCGCATCGAGCACGGCAGGCGCACAGGACCTCAGCCCGGCGGTGGTCTACGCCCGGGCGGCCGCGCAGGCGACCAAGGCGAGCCCCTGCACCACGGTCAGCCGGAACGGGGGGACGCAGGTCAAGATCAACTCGTAAGGGAGGGGCGGGGCTCTGCCCCGCCTCCCGCTTGGGGCCGGCGGCCCCAAGCCCCGCGTCGGGGGCGGAGCCCCGACCGTCTACGACGTGCGGCAGCCGTCGCCCGGCTGCGGCATCAGGTCCTCGGCCTCGTCGAGCGCCTGTCCGGGCGAGCAGTAGTTTCCACTCGGGGAGAACACCCTGAGCTGGTCGAAGACGGCGTCCAGCCCGCTGCCGTCCTCGCCGTCCGTCACCAGCCGGTAGATGGTGATGTCATAGCGCCCGCTCCCGCGGGCGCCGCTGGCCACGAACAGGAGCGTCGCCGGCAGGCCGCCCACCTTGGCGCGGGCGAAGCGCACCGCCAGGCCCGCGCCCGTCACGGAGGTCTGATAGCGGCCGTCGGCGCCGGCGATGCCGACCACGTCCCAACCCGGCGACGGCACCGAGCGCGGCAGCATGACGAAAAACACCGCGGCACTGGCAGGACCCGACTGCCTGCCCTCGACCACCAGCGCCTGTCGCCCATCCGGGACGAAGCGCTGGATGTTGTTGACGCCCTCGCCGACCTCGATACCGACCACGTTGGTCACGGCGGTGCCGGCGGCCTGGCAGGCGGTGAGCGGAACCGTCAGCGAGGCGGCTGCAAGGGCGAACACGATCGGGCGCATACGTTTCCGCGAGCAGTGATGGCGGAGTGTGTCAGGCCCCGTCGCTCAGCCGTACGATATCGTCGCCGCCGATGTAAGCCCCCGATTGCACTTCGATCAGCGTCAGCGGGATCCGGCCCGGGTTGGCCAGGCGATGCACCGTTCCGATCGGCAGGTAGATGCTCTCGTTCTCGCGCACCAGCACGTCGTTGCCGTCGCGCTCGACGAGCGCCGTGCCGGCGACCACCACCCAATGCTCGGCGCGATGATAGTGCTTCTGCAGCGACATGGTGCTGCCGGGCTGGACCACGATCCGGTTGACCTGAAACCGATCACCCCTGATCAGGCTCTCGTAGAAACCCCATGGCCGGTAGGCACGGCTGTGCGACAGCGCCTCGGTCCTGCCGGCCTCGCGCAGCCGCTCGACGACCCGCTTGACGTCCTGCGCGCGGTCGCGATGGGTGACCAGCACCGCGTCCTCGGTCACCACGGTGACGATGTCGCGGACCCCCACGACCGCGGTCACGATGCCGTCCGAGCGCGCGTAGCAATTCTCGCTATGTTCGAGCAGCACGTCGCCCACGCCCACGTTGCCCTGCCCGTCCTTGGGCGAGACGTCCCACAACGCGTCCCAGCTGCCGACGTCCGACCAGCCGAGGTCGGCGGGGACCACCGCGGCGCGATGCGTGCGCTCGGTGACGGCGTAGTCGAGGCTGATGTCGGGCGCGCGCCCGAACCCGTCGGGATCGAGGCGCAGGAAGTCGAGGTCTTCCGCCCGCCGCTCGAAGGCCTCGCGCGCGGCGAGCAGCACGTCGGGCGCGTGCAGCCCGAGCTCCTCGATCAGGATGCGGGCGGTGAAGATGTACATGCCCGAGTTCCACAGGTGGGTGCCGGTGGCGACGAGTTCGGCCGCGCGCGCCGCCTTCGGCTTCTCGATGAAGCGGGCGATGGCGTGCACGCCCGGGCATTCGGGCAGCGCGTCGCCGATCTCGATGTAGCCGTAGCCGGTCTCCGGCCGGACCGGGCGCATGCCGAAGGTGACCACCCGTCCGGTCCGGGCGGCCGCGACCGCGCGGCCCAGTGCTTCGGCCAGCGCCTCGGGCCGGGTGATCGCGGCGTCGGCCGCCATCATCCACAGCACCGCGTCCGGATCGGTTTCGGCGACCAGCAGGGCCGCGACCGCGATCGCCGGCGCGCTGTTTCGCCCGAACGGCTCCAGCAGCAGGCGCGACTTGCCCAGGCCCACCTCGCGCAACTGCTCGGCGATCAGGAACCGGTGCTCCTGGTTGCAGACCACGACCGGGTCGGCGAACCCGGCTCCCGTCGCCCGCAGCGCGGTCTCCTGCAGCATCGTGCGCTCGCTGATCAGCGGCCAGAGCTGCTTGGGGAAGCTCGCGCGGCTGACGGGCCACAGCCGGCTGCCCGACCCGCCCGACAGGACGACCGGCACGATCGGGGAGACGGTGACCTCGGTCACGAAGTCGGCGGGCATGTTCTGGGCCTCTCCGGACGCCTCGACGGTGGGCTTATTTATGACGGAGACGTATCAGAAATCCATGTTTTGTCGACGGCTCGGGCCGATCATCGACAGCAGCTCGCGGCGCGTGTCCGGATTGTCGCGGAAGGCGCCGAGCATCCGGCTGGTCACCATCGAGACGCCCGGCTTGTGCACGCCGCGCGCCGTCATGCACTGGTGCCCGGCCTCGATGATCACCGCGACCCCGAACGGCTCGAGCACGTCCTCGACGCAGGCCGCGATCTGCGCGGTCAGCTTCTCCTGGATCTGCAGACGCCGCGCGTAGGCGTCGACGACGCGCGCGAGCTTGCTGATGCCCACGACCCGGCGGCGCGGCAGGTAGGCGACGTGCGCCACTCCGATGATCGGCACCATGTGATGCTCGCAGTGGCTCTCGATCCTGATGTCGCGCAGCAGGACGATCTCGTCGTAGCCCTCGACCTCCTCGAAGGTGCGCGACAGCAGGGCGTGCGGGTCGATCTCGTAGCCGGCGAAGAACTCGCCGTAGGCGCGCGCCACCCGGGCCGGCGTGTCGCGCAGTCCCTCGCGGTGAGGATCGTCGCCGGCGTAGGCGATCAGCGTGCGTATCGCCGCCTCGGCCGCCTCCCGCGAAGGGCGCTCGCCGACGAGGTAGGCGTGGGCGGGATTGGGAGCTACATCCACTCTTGTCGTCCTGCTTCGCGCCGGGCGCCGCCCGATGAACGCAGATGGGGTCGCGTGCCCGGATTGCGAGGCGCGGGCCGGCTCAGTGCAGCAGCCCGTCCTGGTGCGGGCTGTCGAGGCTGAAGGCGGGGATGGCGACGTCGAAGGTCTCGCCCGATCCGACCGAGACCATCCGGTAGGCGCCGCGCATGAACCCGGTCGGGGTCTCGAGCGGCGTGCCCGAGGTGTATTCGAACGCCTCGCCGGGCTCGAGCATCGGCTGTTCGCCGATCACGCCCTCGCCATCGACATGCTGGGTGCGGCCGGCGGCGTCGGTGATCTGCCACGCGCGGCGCAGGAGCTGGACGCGCTCGTGTCCCCGGTTCTCGATGCGCACCTTGTAGGCCCACACGAAGCGCCTGTCGTCCGGCTCGGACTGGTCGGGCAGGAAGACGGAATGCACGACGACGCGGATGTCCCGCGTCGTTTCGCTGTAGCCCTCATCCCTAAGTTTCTCGACCGCCACCCGTTCCCCGCCGGCGCTTCTCAAGCGGTCTGGGGTGACACGGCGGCCGCCAGCGGCGCAAGGCCTCGCTCGAGGTCGTCGATCAGGTCGTCCGCGTCCTCCAGGCCCACCGAAAGCCGGATCACACCGTCGCCGATGCCCAGGCGCGCCCGCTCGGCGGCGCCGATCTTCATGTGCGTGGTGGTCGCCGGATGGGTGGCCAGCGACTTGCTGTCGCCGAGATTGTTCGAGATCGCGATCAGCCGCAGCGCGTCGAGGAAGCGGAACGCGCCGTCCTTGCCGCCTTCGACCTCGAACGTCACCAGCGTGCCGCCGCCGGTCATCTGGCTGCGCGCCAGCGCCGCCTGCGGGTGGTCGGCGCGGAACGGATAGCGCACCGCACGCACGCCGGGGCTGACGGCCAGATGGTCGGCGATGCGGACCGCGCGCGCCTGCGCCGCCGCGACGCGGAGCGACAGCGTTTCCAGACCCTTGAGCAGCAGCCAGGCGCTGAGCGGCGACATCGCCGGCCCGGTGTTGCGGATGAAGGGCTGCAGCGTCTCCTCGATCCACTGCCGGCGTCCGAGCACCGCGCCGCCCAGAACGCGTCCCTGCCCGTCGATGTGCTTGGTGGCCGAGTAGACGACCACGTCGGCGCCCAGGGCCAGGGGCCGCTGCAGCAGGGGTGTGGCGAACACGTTGTCGACGACGACCAGGGCACCCGCCTCGTGCGCCAGCCGGCAGACCGCGCGCAGGTCGACGACGTCGAGCATCGGGTTGGACGGGCTCTCGACCAGCACCATCGTCGTCGGCCGCGCCAGCGCCGCCGTCCAGGCGGCGAGATCGGTGCCGTCGACGAACTCGTGGCGGATGCCGTAGCGCCCGAGCAGCTCGTCGACGATCCAGAAGCAGGAGCCGAACAGGGCGCGGCTCGCCACCACGCGATCGCCCTGGCGCAGGTGCGAAAGCATCGCCGCGTGCACGGCCGCCATGCCGGTGGCGGTCGCGCGGCAGCTCTCCGCGCCTTCGAGAGCGGCCAGCCGGTCCTCGAACATCGCCACCGTCGGATTGCCGAAGCGCGAGTACTGGTAGTGGGTTTCGGCGCCCGTGAACGTCGCCTCGGCCTGGCGGGCATCGTCGTAGACGAAACCCGAGGTGAGGAAGATCGCCTCCGCCGTCTCGCCGAACTGGCTGCGCTCGGTGCCGCCGTGGATCAGCGTGGTGTCCGGCCGGCGGTGGGGCGGCGTGGACGAGTGGTTCATCGATCGGCGCTCCTGGCCCGCTTGAGAGGTGCGGGACCCTCGCCTATGCTGCGGACGAGGCGGGTGTAGTTCAATGGTAGAACGGCAGCTTCCCAAGCTGCATACGAGGGTTCGATTCCCTTCACCCGCTCCATCAGTTCGGCGGCGGTGGCGCGTCTCCTCGGGCGACGGCGGCCTGATGCCGCTCCACGGAGCGCCTCAGCCCGGACAGCGCCGGTGCGGCCACCGTGTCCTGGTAGGCGCTCCCGGCCCAGATCCAGCGGTCGTTCTCACCCACCATCAGGTCGTGCATGTGCCCGTGCCAGTGCGGCAGCACCCGGATCGGGCCGCTGACGCTGTCGAGCACGCGCCGCCAGTCGCCGCCCGCCCCCGGCAGGAACACCGACGTCTCGCAGCCGGCCGAGCCGCAGAGCGCCGCCGACTGGAGCTGCACGAACAGCGCCGCCGGCGCGCCGCGACGCGTCGACAGGGGCGCCGAGCCGACCAGAATGAGCGGCTGCTCGCCGTGTGCCACCGACTGGGCGATGTCGTGCGCCTCGAGGCTGCGCGCCGCCTGTTCGAGCGCCGTGCCCGGCTGGCCGGTCAGCACCACCGGACCGCTGCCGGCGGCGGTGCGATGGGCGGCGTGATGGGCGGCGAGTGCGGCTGGGCTGGCCAGGATCGCGCACACGAGAAGGGTCCGTTTCATGGAGCGGGCTGTCCTGCGCCCCAGGGACGCTGTCAATAGGGGTTCAGGCCGCCGGGAGGCAGCAGCGGGTCGGTCTCGGTCAGTCCGCCCGGTGCGAACCCGCCATTGTCGAGGTTGGGGTCGGCCCACAGCCCATCGCGCCCGGAGCCGGCCTCTCCCGAGACGCCGGAGACCCCCGGATCGGCGCCGGCCGGGGCGAGCCCGGCGGTCGGGTTGTCGCCCGCGGGCTCGATGCAGCCGGCGAGGCCCAGCAGAAGCAGCAGGGCAGGCCGGCCCGGCACGACGGCGGTGGATGCCAGGATCCGGCTGGTGATGCGCCGCATGCTCGGTGCGTCCTTCTCGCGTTCGGCCCGCGCCGCGAGCCACTCGGGGTCGGTGCCGCGGCAGGCGTCAAGCGAGAGTTGACGCCGTCAGGACGTTAGCGGTAAGCCTCTCTTCCCGTTAGAGCCATTGCTAACGGGACTTGAAATTTAAACCGCGCGCGTCAACCGCGAGCTGACGATTCCCATCCACCAGGATCCGCTCGGTGCCGATGTCGGCGATCGTTACCGCGCCGTCGGCGAAGCCTGCCGCCACCATGTCGCTCAGCGGGTGGCAGGCGACGCGCGTGCACAGCGCGCCGGCGCCGGCGCCGAGCTCCAGCGGCGGCTTGCCCATCGGGCCGCCGCCGAAGAAGGGCCAGAGCACCACCGCCTCGGCGCCCGACGTCGCCAGCCACTTGCCGGTCCGCGAGAACGACAGCGACAGCGTCTTCGACGGGTAGCCCGACATGCGCATGTGATGGTCGTCGGCCAGCCGCCAGCCATGCAGGGCGTTTTCCTGCATCGACGTGACGACCGCGTCGCCGGCCGGGTGGAAAGCGAGCGCGACGTGGCTGCCCTTCCATTCGAGGCGGCGCGGCGTGTCGGACCTGCTGGCCACGAACCAGAGCGAGACGCCACCGTAGTGCGCGGCCGCCACCCGCTTGCCGCGCCCGTCGAACGCGAGTGCGGTGACCGTCGAGGGATGGTCGAGCTCCTTGCGCACCTCGCCCGCCGCGTCGAGCAGCGTCGCGCGCCTGCCCGCCGCCAGGGCGATGATCCCCGAACCGCCCTCGCCGTGGGTCGCCAGCGCCTCGATCCAGCGGCCGCCGCGGCCGGCGAGACGCAACGGCTCGACGTCCACCCGGTTGAGCACCCCGTCGTCGCCGCCGGTCAGGAAGGCGCCCGCCTGGAGATCCGGCGCGAGTGTCAGGATGGCGCCGTCGTGCGCGGCGACGTCCCGCCAGTCGCCGCCGTCGCGCCCGAGCCGGTGCAGATACCCCTCGCCGGTGGCGAACCCCGCCACCCGGCCGCTGCGGTCGAAGGCGCAGGCGGTGACCTGCGCGTCGACGACCCGGGTGCGCCCGCGCTCGCCGACGAGCAGGCGCGCCCGCTCGGCCGCCTCGCTCAGGCCCGGCAACTCTCGAAGCCCCGGCGCAGTGACACCCGGTTGAGGTTGCGGCCGATGAACACCAGCCGGGAGGAGCGTTGCGCGCCGTCCCGCCAGGGCCCGATGAAGCCGCCGTCGGCCATCATGTGGACGGCCTGGAAGGCGTAGCGCCGGTCCTCGCCGGCGAAGTCGAGGATGCCCTTGGTGCGCAGGAGGTCACCGCCGCGCTCCTGCAGCAGCAGGCCGATCCAGCTCTGGAACCGCCTCTGGTCGATCGCCTCGGCCACTTCGAAGGACATGCTGGCGACGTCGCTGTGCGAATGCTCGGTGCTGTCGAGAAAGTCGGGATCGTGCTCGAGAACCCGGGCGAGGTCGAAGGCGCCGCGGTCGAGCAGTTCGCCCACCGGGACGTCGCCGCGCCGGGCCCGATGGATACGCGCGCCGGCGTTGATGCGGCGGACGGTGGCCTCGAGCGCGTCGAGCGCGGGCGCGTCGACGAGGTCGGTCTTGTTGAGCACGACGATGTCGGCGAAGGCGATCTGCGCCTGTGCCTCCTCGCTGTCGGCGAGGCGGCCCGGCAGGTTCTTGGCGTCCACCACGGTGACGATCGCGTCGAGCCGCGTGCGCGCCCGGACGTCGTCGTCGACGAAGAAGGTCTGCGCGACCGGCGCCGGGTTGGCCAGACCGGTGGTCTCGATGATGATGCCGTCGAAGCGCGTGCGCCGCTTCATCAGCCCGCCGAGGATGCGGATCAGGTCGCCGCGCACCGTGCAGCAGACGCAGCCATTGTTCATCTCGAACACCTCCTCGTCGGTGTCGACGACCAGGTCGTTGTCGATGCCGAGCTCGCCGAACTCGTTGACGATCACGGCGTAGCGGCGGCCGTGCTGCTCGGTGAGGATCCGGTTCAGCAGCGTCGTCTTGCCGGCGCCCAGATAGCCGGTCAGGACGGTCACCGGGACGGTGTCGGGGGCGGTTGCGGGGCCGGTGGCGCCGGTGGTGGTGTCGGCGGTGGTGTCGGACATGGCGATCAGACCTCTTCTCTCCGGGGCAGCCGCCAGCCGGGTGGTTCCTGGGCGGCCGGTTCGCGACGGGATCCGACCGGCGGTCTCGTCACCGCGGCGGCACCGGCGGCATCGAGACCGGCCAGCGGGGCGGCGCGCCAGCCGCGCATCGACCAGGATGAATACCGCCTGGTTCCGATCAGGAGGCGCCCGGTCACGCCCGCGCCTCGCGCAGGATGAAACCGCCGCCGAGGATGCGGGATCCGTCGTAGGCGACGCAGGCCTGACCGGGTGCGACGAGCGCGGCTTCGTCGAGGGTGACGACAGCGCGGTCGCCCTCGGCGAGCACGGTCGCGGGGCGGGGGGTTTCGCGGGCGCGGGTCTGGACGGCGCAGCGG
>CAXUBM010000018.1:0-18079 GCA_964249235.1 uncultured Acetobacteraceae bacterium
CCGGACGAGACCGGCAACAACGAGATCTATCGCCTCGAGGCGATCGGCCACGTCCATATCTACACCGCGACCGACCAGGCCTGGGGCGACAAGGCGCTCTACGACATCGACCAGTCCGTCCTGGTGCTCACCGGGCACGCGCTGCGCCTCACCACGCCCACCGACATCATCACCGCGCGCGACTCGATGGAATACTGGCCGCAGATCAGGCGCTCGGTGGCCCGCGGCGACGCGGTGCTCACCACCAGCGACGGACGCCGCATCGCCGCCGACATCCTCGTCGGCTACTCCGCCCCCACCGAGCAGCCCGGCGCCGCGCCGGCGCCCAAGCCCGTGCAGACGGTCGCCGACGCCGCCGCCAAGCCGGGTCCTGACCCGCTCACCTCGTCGGGCAAGCTGAAGAAGGCCGAGGCCTACGGCGACGTCGTGGTGCGCACCCAGACCGAGACCGTGCGCGGCGAACGCGGCGTCTATATTCCCGACACCGGGATCGCGCGTATCGTCGGCAACGTGCGGATCACCCGCGGCGACAACCAGCTCAACGGTCAGGCGGCGATCGTCAACATGCGCACGGGCCTGGCGACGCTGACCGAGGATCCTGGCACCCGCGTGCAGGGACTGATCGTGCCGAACCAGCAGGGAACGCCGCCCGCAGCCTCGGGACCGAAGAGATGAACGAGCAAAGCCGCGTCGCACCCGGCGAGCCGGCGACCGGCGGCCGCGACCGCTCGGTCACCCCCGGCCTCGTCGCGGTCGGGGTGGGCAAGAGCTACAAGAAGCGTCCGGTGGTGCGCAACGTGTCGATCGCCGTGCAGCGCGGCGAAGCCGTCGGCCTGCTCGGCCCCAATGGCGCCGGCAAGACCACGACCTTCTACATGATCGTGGGCCTGGTCCGCCCCGACACCGGCTCCATCCTCCTCGACGACGCCGACATCACCGGCCTGCCCATGTATCGTCGCGCCCGCCTCGGCATCGGTTATCTGCCGCAGGAGGCCAGCATCTTCCGCGGCCTCAACGTCGAGCAGAACGTGATGGCCGCCCTGGAGGTCGTCGAGCCGCGTCTCGACCGGCGCGAGGCGATGCTCGACGCGCTCCTGTCCGAGTTCGGCATCTCGCATCTGCGTCGCGCGCCGTCGCTGGCGCTGTCGGGCGGCGAGCGGCGGCGTCTCGAGATCGCGCGGGCGCTGGCCAGCCAGCCCAGCTACATCCTCCTCGACGAGCCGCTGGCCGGCATCGACCCGATCGCGGTCGGCGAGATCCGCGACCTGATCTCGCATCTCAAGCATCGCGGCATCGGCGTGCTGATCACCGATCACAATGTGCGCGAAACGCTCGAGATCGTCGATCGCGCCTACATCATGCATGGCGGCCAGGTGCTGATGGAGGGCGCGCCGCAGGAAGTCGTCGCACACGAGGATGTGCGCCGCGTCTACCTTGGAGAAAGGTTTTCGTTGTAGCCTCTCCGACCATGGCACTCGGTCCAAGGCTCGAATTCAGGCAGTCGCAGCATCTCGTCATGACGCCGCAGCTGCGTCAGGCGATCAAGCTGCTGCAGTTCTCGCATCAGGAGGTGACCGCCTTCATCGACGAGGAGCTGGAACGCAACCCGCTCCTCGAGCGCGACGAGCGCACCGACGGCCCGATCGAACGTCCCGCCCTCGACCAGCGCGCCGCCCGCGACACGACCTCGCCCGACACCGCCGACCGCGTCGCCGACACCTCGCTGCCGGAGCCGCACGCCGCCCCCCTCGACGCCGACCTCAACGCCGATTTCGAGACCGGCGAGTCGATGTCCGAACGGTTCGGCCTGCCCGCCCAGTCCGGCAGCGGCCGCGCCGGCCGCGAATTCGAGAACGGCGACTGGGGCATCGACGACGTCGCGGACGTGGCCCAGCCGCTGCGCGAGCGGCTCGGCGAGCAATTGCGGCTGGGCATCACGGATCCCGCCGAGCGCTTGATCGGCGCCCACCTGATCGCACTGCTCGACCCGTCGGGCCGCCTCGGCGCCGAGCCGGAGGCGATTGCCGGCGCCCTGGGGACCACGCTCGACGCCGTCGAGCGGGTGCGCGCTCAAATGATGCGGTTCGAGCCGGTCGGGGTCTTCGCCCGCGACCTCGCCGAGTGCCTGTCGGTGCAGCTTGCCGAGCGCGATCGCCTCGACCCCGCCATGCAGGCCCTGCTGGCAAATCTCGAACTGCTCGCCCGTCGCGAGCTCAAGCGCCTGCAACTCGTCTGCGGCGTCGACGCCGAGGATCTCGCCGACATGATCGGCGAGATCCGCGCGCTCGATCCCAAGCCGGGCGCGGACGCCGACGCGTCGCCACCGTTGCCGATCGTCCCCGACGTGCTCATGCGTCCGGCGGCCGACGGAGGCTGGCTGCTCGAACTCAACCCCGACACCATGCCGCGCCTTCTCGTCAGCGAGGCGTTCCACGGCCGCGCCCTCGTCAGGGCCGACCGTGAGGACAAGGTGTTCATCGCCGAGAAGCTCGCCAGCGCCAACTGGCTGGTCAAGTCGCTGCAGCAGCGCGCGCAGACGATCCTGCGCGTCGCCAGCGAGGTCGTGCGCCGCCAGGACGGCTTCATGCGTCACGGCGTCGGCCATCTCCGCCCGCTCATCCTGCGCGACATCGCCGACGCGGTGGAGATGCACGAGAGCACCGTCAGCCGGGTGACTGCCAACAAATACATCGCCACCCCGCGTGGCACCTTCGAGCTGAAATACTTTTTCACCACCGCCATCGCCGGCGTTTCCGGTGAGACTCACAGCGCCGAAGCAGTACGTCATCGCATTCGTGGGATGATCGACGGGGAAAGCCCCGCCGCCATCCTCTCCGACGATGCGATTGTTGCCGCGCTGCGTCGAGAAGGCGTGGACATCGCCCGCCGGACCGTGGCCAAATACCGCGAGGCGCTGCGAATTCCGAGTTCCGTGCAGCGCAAGCGGGAGAAGGCTCTCTCCGCCTGAAGCCCGCTAGGCCGAGCGCGCCGCGCCCGGCCCGAGCTCGGCATCAGGGAGGGCGGGCATGCAGATCACTGTCTCCGGCAAGCATATCGAGCTTTCGGACGCGCTCCGAACCCGTGTCTCCAATGGTCTCGACGTGATCGCCCAGAAGTATTTCGACCATGCGCTCGAGGCCGACGTGACCTTCGGCCGCGCCCGCAGCTTCTTCACCTGCGACATCAACGTCCATGCCGGCCGAGGCCTGACGCTGCGCGGCGAAGGCGAGGCCGCCGACGCCCACGGCGCTTTCGACGACGCCGCCGAGCACATCGCCAAGCGCCTGCGCCGTTACCGGCGGCGCGTCAACGGCCACGCGCGCGACCTGGCTGCCGAGCGAGCCAGTCCCGAATATGCCACGCAATACGTGCTGCTCGAGAACGAGGACGCGCCGACCGAACGGCGCGACGGCACCCTGGCCGATCAGGCCTACGCCACCATCATCGCCGAGACGCCGACCGAGATCTCGCTCCTCACCGTGGGCGAGGCGGTGATGCGCATGGATCTGGCGGACCAGTCGGTGCTGATGTTCCGCAACCGCGCCTCGCGAGGGCTTAACGTCGTCTACCGCCGCTCGGACGGACATGTCGGCTGGATCGATCCGTCCAGCACGAACAGCTGAAACGACGGGCTTCGCCCCGACCCGGCCACGCGTTCGTGACGTGGCGGGCGAAGCTCGCGGTCTTACGTCAATGGACGAGCGCAGGCATCATTTCGTGATGCATGACCGCCGCCACGGCCATCGAGAGATCGGCGGCCAACGCCATCGGCGTGCCGTCGGCGGCGTGAATTGAGAACGCCTTGTTTCCATCCACAACTACCGGCCGGACATAGGCGATCTGCGACACGCCGAGTGCGGCCAGTTGGCTCTCGGTCAGACGACGGATGTCGACGGGCACGTTGAGCGGCCGCGCGGGCACAATTGCCCGCTTGGCGACGGTATCGTTCATGAGCGTGGCTCCCGGAATGGGCGGTGTCGGATTCAGCCTTTGATCGCGGTGGCCTGCACCACCCTCGGCGTGCTGCGCGCGGGGGGCACGTCTTCGTCGCGGCCGGCGATCTCGATGTGGCGCACGCGCACCTCCGGCTGCGGCCGCGCCAGATCGATATGCAGCAAGCCGCGATCGAGCCAGGCGCCGGTGACATCGATGCCCTCGGCCAGCACGAACGCACGCTGGAACTGGCGCGCGGCGATTCCGCGATGCAGGAAGTGCCGTTCCGCTCCGTCGTCCAGCTGCCGTCCGCGGATGACGAGCTGGTTGTCCTCCTGCGTGATCTGCAGCTGGTCCATGCCAAATCCGGCCACGGCCAGCGTGATCCGCAGGCCGTTGGCCGACGTCTGCTCGATATTGTAGGGCGGGTAGGTGTCCGACGACGTCTTGGACGCGCGCTCGAGCATCTGCTCGAGATGGTCGAAGCCGAGGAACATGGGCGATGCGAATACACGTGTGGTCATGTCTCGAAGCCTCCTCGATTGAGCGAGAGCAACATGGCAGGACCCTCAATGGCATCCGCCAACGCCTGAGATTGGACCCGGACGCGAGTTTTGCAACTCCCGGTTTGCACCGCGCACGTTGATCGCCGCGGGCAGCACGGCTACATCCGCCGTCGTGAGCGACAACGACGACGAGCCGCAACCCGACGCCCAGGCCGGCCTGCTGCCGATCCTGGAGGTGCCCGACACTCGACTGAAGACGAAGGCCCGGCGCGTCACCGGGGAGGATCGCGACCGGGTCGCCGACCTTCTCCCCGCCATGTTCCGCACGATGTATGCCGCCCCGGGGATCGGCCTCGCCGCCCCTCAGGTCGGCGAACTTCTCCGCCTCGTCGTGGTCGACGTCGGGCCCGAGGATGAGAGGCATCCGCTGGTCCTGATCAACCCCGAGGTCACCGCCGCGTCCGAAGAGCCCGCCACCCGCGAGGAGGGCTGCCTGTCCATCCCCGGCATCTATGCCGACGTCACCAGGCCCGCGAAGGTCACCGTGCACTACGAAGACGAGGGCGGCACGAAACGCGCCATCGACGCCGACGGCCTGCTCGCGGCCTGCCTGCAGCACGAGATCGACCATCTCGACGGCATCCTCTTCGTCGATCATCTGTCGGCGCTGAAGCGCAACATGCTGCTGCGCCGTCTGGCCAAGGAGCGGCGCCAGAACGCGTCCGCCTGACGGAGGGCTCCGCTTGCGCCTGGCCTTCTTCGGCTCTCCCGCCTTCGCCATCCCGGCGCTCGACGCCCTGCGCGCGGCGGGCCACGCGATCGAGCTCGTCTTCGCCCAGCCGCCGCGCCCTGCCGGCCGCGGTCACCGCCGAACGCCCTGCCCGGTCCATGCCCACGCCGAGGCGCTCGGGTTGACGGTCGAGACGCCGAGCCGCATCCGAAACGCGACCGACCTGTTCGAGCGGCTCGAGCGCCTTCAGCTCGACGGCGCGGTGGTCGCCGCCTACGGCCTCATCCTGCCCGCCCGACTGCTCGCCGCCCCGGCCCGCGGCTGTCTGAACATCCACGCCAGCCTCCTGCCCCGCTGGCGCGGTGCCGCTCCGATCCAGGCGGCCCTGCTCGCCGGCGACACCGAGACCGGCATCACGGTCATGCGCATGGACGAAGGTCTCGACACCGGCGCCATGCTGGCCCGCGAAGCCATCTCGATCACGGCGGCGGACACCGCCACCACCCTGCACGACCGGCTGGCCGCCCTCGGCGCCCGCATGATCGTCGACGTCCTGGCCGACAATCCGGCGGAAACCCCGCAACCGGCGCAGGGCGTCACCTACGCCCCCAAGCTGGGCCGCGAGGACGGCGTCATCGACTGGACCCGCGACGCCGCCGCGATCGAGCGCCGGATCCGCGCGCTCACCCCCTGGCCCGGCACGCACACCACCCTGGGCGCCCAGCCGCTCAAGATCCTGGCCGCACGTCTCGCCGATACGCCCGGCCCGACCGCGCCGCCGCCCGGCCTCGCGCTCGACGACCGGCTGACCATCGCCTGCGGCGCCGGCGCGCTGCGCCTCGAACGCGTCCAAGTCCCCGGTCGCGCTGCCATGGACGCGGCCGTCTTCCTGCGCGGCCATCCCGTCGAACCGGGAACAAGGCTCGGCCGGCGGCAATGACCGACGCGTCCAGGCGGCGCTGGGTCTTCAGGCTGGAATATGACGGCACCGGCTATGTCGGCTGGCAGCGCCAGGCGAACGGGCTGTCTATCCAGGAGATCATGGAAGCCGCCGCGAGTCGCCTGGCCGACGGCGCGCCCGTCACCTCGCAGGTCGCCGGCCGCACCGACGCCGGCGTTCACGCCCAGGGGCAGGTGATCAGCCTCGAACTGCCCGACCCGGGCGGCGGCCCCTGGCGCCCCGACCGCCTGCGCGACGCGCTGAACTTCCATCTCAAGCCGCATCCGATCGTCGCCACCCGCGCCGCCCTCGCCCCGGACGACTTCCACCCCCGCTTCTCCGCCATCCTGCGCGCCTACCGTTACCAGATCCTCAATCGCCGCCCCCGCCCGGCACTGGCCGCCGGCCAGGTCTGGCACGTCGAGACGCCGCTCGACCTCGACGCCATGACCCAGGCCGCGCGCGCCCTTCTCGGCCGCCACGACTTCTCGTCCTTCCGCGCCGCCTCCTGCCAGGCGCGCAACCCGATCCGCACGCTCGACGCGCTGGCGCTCAGCCGCGCCGGCGACGTCGTCACAGTCGAGACCGAGGCCAGGAGCTTCCTCCACCACCAGGTCCGCAACATGGTCGGCACCCTCGCCCTGGTCGGCACCGGACGCTGGCACCCCGACCGCGTCCGCGTCGCCCTGGACGCGAAGGACCGCCGCGCCGCCGGCCCCACCGCACCCCCGGAAGGCCTCTGCCTCACCCGCGTCGGCTACCCGGATGACCCGTTCTAGAGAGCGGGACCCAAGGAGTACACCGCTTGGCGGGGGCGCGGGGGAGCGCCCGCTACTTCTTCCCAAGCAAGAACATCTCCCGCGCATGCCCGCCCGCTTCCCAAGCCAGCGCGATCGTCGCCGCCGTCCCCGAAAACAGCGCCAGCACCACCACGGACGCCCGCAGCCAAGACAGGTCGAGCGCCGCGCGCGCCACGAACGCATGCAGCCACAGCCAGTAGCCCGTCACGCCCACCACCAGGACGCCGGCGGCCGCATCCGCCGGGATGCCCGCCGTGAGCAGCAACCCCGCCACGAAACGCCCCACCGCGATGACGAACAGCATCAGCCACTCGCACCAGGTGGACGCCGTCGCGTAGCGGAGCCATCGCGCATCCCGCCCCCACAGGTGCGCCAGCCGCTCGGACACTACCGGCGGCAGGAACAGCAGGCACGACAGCACCGCGATCTCGGAGGCACCCTGCAGCGGCCGCCTGTCCAAGGCCGCCACCAGCCCGTCGACGAGCGTGAATGCGATCCAGGGCGCCAGGCTGGCCAGGAACCCCGAAACGCTGGCGTCGAACTGCGCCAGCCCCTCGCGTCGCCCGCGCCCGAGCAGCGCCAGGCCGAGCAGCGTGTTCCCCAGGCGCTTGGCCGGTGTCGCCATCAGCCCGCCTCGCTGAGCAACGCGCGCAGCCAACGCTCGTAGATGGCGGTCAACCGTCGGAGGTCGGCGACCGGCACGCACTCGTCGACCGCATGCATCGACGCGCCCACCAAGCCGAATTCGGCCACCCGGCAGAATGGCGCCAGAAATCGTGCATCCGACGTCCCGCCGCCGGTGTCGAGCACGGGCCGTCGCCCCGTCACCGCCACGACCGCGTCGACGAGCGCCGCCAGTTCCGGTCCGTCCGCGCCGCTGTCGTCACCGACAAACGGCTCCGCCCCCACCGTCACCTCCAGCGCGTGCGCCGGCGCGTGCCGCCCCGCCACGTCGCGCAGCCAGCGCTCGAGCCCCTCGCCCGTCTGCCGGTCGTTGAATCTGATGTTCAGCCGCGCCGCCGCACGGCCGGGGATCACGTTGGTGGCCGCGTTACCGACGTCGACCGAGGTCACCTGCAGGGTGCTCGGCGCGAACCGCGCGCTGCCCTCGTCGAGCCGCGTGCCGGTCAGCTCTGCCAATGCGCCGACCAGCCGATGCACCGGATTGTCGGCCCGCTCCGGATAGGCCGAATGCCCTTGCCGGCCGAGCACGGTCAGCGCCGCGTTCAGGCTGCCGCGCCGCCCGACCTTGATCATCTCGCCCAGCACCGCCGGGTTGGTCGGCTCCCCGACCAGGCAGAAGTCCGGCATCGGGCCGGTCTCGCGCAGCCACTCCACCACCGCGCGGGTCCCGTGCAGCGCCGCCCCTTCCTCGTCGCCGGTGATCAGCAGGCTGAGCGAGCCACGCGCCGGCCCGCCTCGATCCAGCACCGCCGCGCAGGCCCCGACGAAGGCGGCGATCCCACCCTTCATGTCGCACGCGCCGCGCCCGTAGAGCACGCCGTCCCGGATCTCGGGCGCGAACGCGTCTGCGGTCCAACCGGCGGTCCCCGGCGGCACGACGTCGGTGTGCCCCAGGAAGCAGAGGTGCGGCGAACCGTCGCCGATCCGCGCGAACAGGTTCGGCGTGGGTGCCGCCGGATCCCCCGACGGCAAGCGCGTCACCGTGAACCCGATCCCCTCCAGCGCATCCGCCAGCAGGTCCTGCGCGCCGCCGTCGGCCGGCGTGACCGACCGGCAGGCGATCAGCGCCTTGGCCAGCTCCAAGGCATCGACGGCCACCGTCAATCGCGCAGCAGATCGTTGATCGACGTCTTTGCGCGCGTGCCCTCGTCGACCCGCTTGACGATCACCGCGCAGGCCAGCGACGGCCCCGGCGACCCGTCCGGCAGCGCCGTCCCCGGCATCGACCCCGGCACCACGACCGAGAAGGGCGGCACCGACCCGCGATGCACCTCCCCCGTCGCGCGGTCGACGACCTTCGTCGAGGCCCCCAGGAACACCCCCATGGCGATGACCGACCCGCGCCCGACCAAGAACCCCTCCGCGATCTCCGAACGCGCGCCGACGAAGCAATCGTCCTCGACGATCACCGGATTGGCCTGCAGCGGCTCCAGCACGCCGCCGATCCCGACACCGCCGCTGATGTGACAGTTCCGCCCGACCTGCGCGCAGCTGCCGATCGTCGACCAGGTGTCGACCATCGTCCCCTCGCCAACCCGCGCGCCCGCATTGACGAACGAGGGCATCAGCACCGCCCCGCGCCCGATATGTGCCGAGTGCCGAACCAGCGCCCCCGGCAGGGCGCGAAACCCGGCCCGTTCGAACGCGGTGTCGTCCCACGCTTCCATCTTGAGCGGGAACTTGTCGAACGACGTGCTCCCCGCGACCCCCGGCGCCACCGCGGCCCGGTTGAGCCGGAACGCCAGCAGCACCGCCATCTTGAGCCACGGATGCACCGTCCAGCCACCCGGACCCGGTTCAGCCACCCGCAGCGTGCCCTCGTCGAGCCCCGCGAGCGCCGCCTCGACCGCGTGGCGAGCCGGCGAGCGCGTGTCCGTCGACATCGCCTCGCGCGCCTCCCAAGCGGCCTCGATCAGTCGGCGGAGAGCGGCGGCGTCTGTCATGGGTGGGCGGGGGTCCGCAGGTCATGAACGGTGGCGCGCCGGACGGCGCCGTCGGGCGCTCTCGGCACGGGAGGAGCCGGACCTTGCTCAGCGCGCCCGAGCCTTGTCAATCGATCCCAAGGCCTCGTGAATTTACGACCCGCTAACTCTTTCAAACGAGGATGCCCCGCCAAGGCAGGAGAGCATGGCGATGAGGCAGGAGGCTTCCATCGAGCGGACACCCCGTGGCGCGCCGCTCGGCCTGGGTGACGCGTCGATGCTCGACGCCGCCCTGTCGAGTCGCACCTTCTGGAAGGAGCTTTGCGAGACCGTCGGCGACATGATGTTCGAGACCGACCGAAACGGCCGTCTGTGTTTCCTGTCGCCGGCAAGCGTTCTCGGCTACGCCTCGCACGACCTCGTCGGACACCTCGCCGCCGACCTCCTCTGCGACCGGGACCTCAACCCCTTCACCGCCGGATGTGCGGTCCGCATGCGGCATGTCTGGTTTCGCCGCGCCGACGGCCAGGCCGTTCTCCTCGCCCTGTCCGCGCGTCCGCTCCCCTCGGGCGGCATGCGGGGGATCGGCATCGACGTCACCGAGAGCGCCGCCATCACCCGCACCAGCGCCTCGACCGTCGTCTGGCGCGCCATGCTCGACCGCGTCGTCGCGCGCATGCGCCAGGAATTGCTAACACCGCAGATCCTCAAGGCGGGCCTGTCCGAAGCCGCCGATTGCCTCGGCGCCGAAGGTGCCGCGGTGGTCGCCGCCTCGCCCGGACACTCGCGCGGCACCGAGCCCTCTTACACGGTGGTTCGCCTGCACGGCGCCGGTCAGGGCTGGGACGAGCTCGCCCCGCATCTGCGTCTCCCATCCGGCATCGCCGACGGCGTGGAGGATGGGCCGCAGGCAGAAATGATTGCCGGTCGGGACCTGCTGTTCTGCTCGAACCGCACCCGTCTCGGCCCGGCAAGCGCGCTCGTCGCGTGGCGCGACGGCCGCGAGCGTGGCTGGCGCGAGGAGGAGCAAGATTTCGCCAAGGCCGTCGCCGCCGCGCTGCGCGACGTCGTGGAGCAGGACAGCATCCAGCGCCAGATCACCGAGCAGGCGCGGACCGACGTGCTCACCGGCCTGCTGACCCGCCGCTGCTTCATCGCGGAGGCGCGTCGCCGATTCGACCGACTCGACCGCGACCGGGAGCCGGCCACCTTGATCTCGATCAACATCGAGTCATTCCGCGACTTCAACCTCGCCCACGGCGACGGCGAGGGCGATCTCACCCTCTGCCATGTCGCCACCTTCCTGCGCGACACCTTCCGGCCGACCGACCTCGTCTGCCGCGTCGCCGGCGATCAGTTCGCGGCCTGGCTGGACGGCGCCGACATCTTCGCCGCCGCCGAGCGGGCGGAATCGCTGTGCCACCACGGCGTCACGCCGATCGTCGCCGGCGAACCCGTCAGGCTCGGCCTGTCGGTCGGCCTGGCGAGCCGCGCGGCGCAGAGCCTCGAGGACATGGAAAGCCTGTTCCGGCGCGCCGACGACGCGCTGCTCCAGGCCAAACGCAGCGGAAGAGGGCTCTGGCGAGCCTCCCACCAGGAGATCGAGACATGAAAGCCTCGCTGACGCTCGACCAGCCGGCCACCGGCACGAAGGCCAGCGCCGAAGCAGGTCGGAAGACGGCTCTGCGAGACCTCATCAAGCCGACCCGCGGCGCACCGGCCGCGCGCGTGGCGCGCACGCCGGCGCAGGGTCCGTCCACGGCCGCTCCGACCACTCTCGTACAGTCGCCCGACTCTCTCCCAGCCGCGGACAGGCTCCGCCACCGTCTCGCCACCGTCGCTCCGCAGCTCTTCGACCGCTCGCGCCCGCGAAACGACGCCAAATTGATCGAGATCCTCGCCAAGCGACTCGGGGCGCTCATCACCGACGCGACCTCGCGCGTTCGCGCCCGCCTCGCCGCCGCCGCCGCCGCTCTCGCGACCGGCGAGCGCGCCTCGCTGCAGGACGCGCTCCTTCTCTCGCGCGTCACCGCCGAGGAGCTCATGCCCGCAGCAATCGACTGCTTCACCCCGGGCGAGCTGTTCGCCCTGCTCGCCACCGGCTGCCTCGCCCACGCCCCCGAACAGCTCGATGCGCTGCGTTGCCACGACATCGTCTGCGGCGGCCATCAGCTCCTCGCCCGCGAGGCGGTCCTCGACCTCGTCGCGCAAGGCCCGGACGAAGCCTCGACGCGCCATCTCGAGACGCTCGTCGAGCGGCGCATCGCCCGCCGCGTCGCCGCCGTCTCCGCCTCCGCCGGCGCCCTCCTCGACGGGCTCGCCGACCCGCTCGCGCCAGCCCGCGACGGCGGGGCCGTCCGCCACTCACGCGAGGACATGGCCGCCTCCGAACGGGAACGCCTGATGGCGGCGCTGCGCCGCGGCAACGACGACGACGCTGTCGACGTCCTGGCGAAGACCGCGGGCGTGTCCCGGTCCGCCATCCGGACCGCCGTCTTCCTTCGCACCGCCAAGGGTCTCGCGAGCCTTGCCTGGCGCGGCGGTTTCGACGCCCGGGCAGCGGTCGCCATTCAGTCAGCTCTCGGCCACGTCGCCCCGGACGAGATCATCCATCCCACCGCCCAGGGCGAGTTCGCCTTGAGCCATGCCGAGATGCTGTGGCAGTGCCGCTTCCTCGCCCACGCCATGCCGGCCAGCCTCGCGTGACCTGACGGCCGATCCCCCCCGGAATCCCTCGACCTCGGCTAGCGGCCGGTGGGTCTAGACCCCACCGGGTTCAGGGCAGAGCCCTGGATCAAGCTTGCGATCAGGCCGGTCCACCCGGTCTGATGCGACGCCCCAACGCCACGACCGTCATCGCCGCCGAAATATTCGTAGAACAACAGATGATCCCGGAAATGCGGGTCCGTCTGCGGTAACGTAGCCGTTCCGTGCACCGGCCGCCTGCCGTCCGGACCGCGTCGGAAGATCGTCTTCAGACGCCGTGCCAGTTCGTCGGCGATCTCGTCGAGCGAACCAGTCCGTCCCGGGGCATAAGGCAGCTCCACCTGGAAGTCCGGGCCGAAATACGCATGGAACTGCCGCAGGCTCTCGATGAGCATGAAGTTGATCGGCATCCAGACCGGCCCGCGCCAGTTCGAGTTGCCACCGAACAACCCCGTCCGGCTCTCGGCAGGCTCGTAGCGGAGCTCGAACACCTGCCCGTCCCAGCGAAGCTGGTAGGGATGCGCGTCGTGTGCCTTCGACACCGCGCGCACGCCGTGCTCCGACAGGAACTCGGCCGGATCGAGCATCCGGGCCAGCAGCATCTTCAACCGATGCCCCCGCAGAAGCGACAGCAGCAGGGTCTCGCCCTGTCCCTTCTCGTCCCAGCGCGACACCAACCGCGCCAGGTCGGGCCGGTTGCGCAGCACCCACTCCATCCGACGCTTGAACCCGGGCAGCTTGGCGACGTTCTCAGCCTGCAGCACCGCCACCGCGAAGATCGGGATCAGACCGACGATGGTGCGCGTGCGGATCGGGATCGATCGTCCATCCGGCGTGTCGAGCTGGTCGTAAAAAAACTCGTCCTGCTCGTCCCACAGACCTCCGGCTTGCGCGTCCGCCTTCGCGATCAGCAGGAAATGCTCGAAGAACTTCGTCGCCATGTCCTCGTAGGTGTGATCGTCCAACGACAGTTGCGCCGCCATCCGCAGCAGGTCGAGCGCGTACATCGCCATCCACGCCGTGCCGTCCGACTGCGACAGCGAGCCGCCCATCGGCAACGGTGCCGAACGGTCGAACAGCCCGATATTGTCCAACCCCAAAAACCCGCCCTGGAAGATGTTCTTGCCAGCCGCATCCTTGCGGTTGACCCACCAGGTGAAGTTCAACGACAGCTTGCGGTAGACGCGCTTGAGAAAATCGTGGTCGGCAACTCCGTTGATTGCCTCATCGATCTTGAACACCCGCCAAGCCGCCCAGGCATGCAGCGGCGGGTTCGCGTCCGAGAACGACCACTCGTAGGCGGGAAGTGCGGCATTCGGGTGCATGTACCATTCGTGCAGCAGCAGGAGCAGCTGCTGCTTGGCGAAATCGGGATCGATGGACGCGAACACGATCGCCTGAAATGCCAGATCCCACGACGCGAACCACGGGTATTCCCACGCATCCGGCATGCTGATCACGTCGGTGGCGCGGAAGTGCGTCCAGTCCACGTTGCGCGTCGAATGGCGTGCCGGCTTGGGCTGCAGCGAATCACCCGCCAGCCACTCGCGCACGTCGTAGTAATAGAGCTGCTTGGACCACAGCATGCCGGCGAAGGCCTGCCTCTGGATCGCTCGTTCCTCCCCATCGGCCACCGCGGCCTGGACCGCGTCGTAGAACCGGTCCGCCTCTGCCTGACGCTCCGCCATGACCGGGTCGAAGTCGGCGAACGGGTCGCCTCCCGCGGTTTCCGTCGCCAGCCGGATCCGGACCACCGACGTCTCCCCCGCGCCGATCTCCAGCCGGTGCAAGGCGCCGCATTTGGAACCCTTCATCGCCGGATTGGGCGCCCCCGCCTCCCCGTGCACGATGAAGCGGTCGAAGGCGTCCTTCGGAAAACCGTGCGGCTCGGCCCCGAACAAGCGCGCCGCATTCGTCTCGTTCTCGCAAAACATCATCGCCGACGCCGACTGCGCGGACAGCACCATCGGCTCCAGCCGTGGGTGCGTGGCGCGCGCCGTGCGGGCGCCGGTCGCGGCGATTTCCGGCCGTGTCTGGTCCGGGTACCACGACCAGGTGTTGCGCGCCCAAAGCTGCGGAACGACGGTCAGCGACGCCGGCTCGGGACCGCGATTGGTGATCGCGATCCGCAGCAGGATGTCGTCCGGCGCCGCCTTGGCGTAGGTGATCTCGATGTCGAAATAGCGCCCCTCGTCGAACAACCCCGTGTCGAGCAGCTCGAACTCCGGGTCGTCGCGCGTCCGCCGCCGGTTTTCCTCCAGCAGCCGCTCGTAAGGGAATGCGCCCTGGGGGTACTTGTAGAGCATCCGCATGAAGCTGTGAGTCGGTGTTCCGTCCAGGTAGTAATAGAGTTCCTTGACGTCCTCGCCGTGGTTGCCCTCGGGGTTGGTCAGGCCGAACAGCCGCTCCTTGAGGATCGGATCGCGCCCGTTCCAGAACGCCGGCGCCAGGCACCAATGCAGCCGGTGCGTGCCGAACCCGCCGATCCCGTCCTCGCCCCAGCGATAGGCTCGGCTGCGGGCCTGATCGTGCGGCAGATAGTCCCAGGCGTCCCCACCCGCACTGTAGTCCTCCCGCACCGTCCCCCACTGCCGGTCCGACAGGTAGGGTCCCCAGCGCCGCCACGCGGGATCGCTGCGCGCCGCGAGGAGGCGTCGCCCTTCCTCGGTGTCCAGCAAAGCGTGCTTGTCCGACATCCGTTCACCCGTCACAAACCGGGGATCGAACATAGGCAATCCCGCGGGCAGCGACATGACAGATGGCGGAATACGCACCCTCTCCAGCCGGATCGCCTACGAGAACCCCTGGACCCGTGTCCGCGAAGACATCATCGAGCGGGCGGACGGTTCTCCCGGCCTTTACGGCGTCGTCGAGCGCGGCGACTTCGTCGTCGTCTTGCCGCTCCACGCCAACGGCGACGTGACCCTGGTCGAACAGTATCGCTATCCCGTCCGCCGGCGCTTGATCGAGTTGCCGATGGGCATGTGGGAGCACCGGCCCGGCACGCTGGCCGCGACGGTCGCCGCCGGCGAGCTCGAGGAGGAAACCGGCCTCGCCGCCGGCTCCATGCGGCATGCCGGGACCATCCTGCAGGGCCCCGGCTACTCGACCCAGCGCGGACACGTCTTCCTCGCCACCGATCTGCGGCAAGGGCGACCCAGGCGGGAGACGAGCGAGCAGGACATGTCCGTCCGCCGCGTCGCCCTCGCTGCATTCCAATCCATGATCGCCGAGGGCGAGATCGTCGACGCGATCACCATCGCAGCGTTCGGACTGCTGAAGGCCAAGGAGTTTCTGTAAGCCCCAGGGCTCTGCCGGGGGCCCGCTGGGGCCGGCGGCCCCGGACGCCGCCATTCAGCCGATCAGAGCCCTTGCCACTCTGCGCGTTCCCGCATCCGCCAACCCGTCGACCCGCTCCGGCCGCCAATGCCTCTGGAAGGCCGCGACGAGTCCCCGTGCCTCGACGCGATAGCCGATCGCACCGAGATCGCGCCGCAGGTCCTCCACCCCCGACCCGTCCAGCGGCCGCGGATCCAGCGCGTCACCCGCCACCAGCGGCCACACCCCGATCCCACGCTCCGCCAACCGCCGCCATGGAAACAGCTCGCCCGGATCCTGCTTGCGGTCGGGGGCCACGTCGCTATGCCCGACCACGTTGCCCGGCGGGATCGCATGCCGTCCCAGGATTTGCAGGCAAAGCCGCTCCACCGCCTCGATCTGCACCTCCGGAAACGGACGATACCCCCACTGATGGCCCGGGTTGACGATCTCGATCCCGATCGACCGATCGTTCAGCTCCTCGTGCCCGCGCCAATAGGACACCCCCGCATGCTGCGCCCGCCGCTCCTCCGGCACGAGCAGAGTCAGCGTCCCGTCCTCGTCGACGACGTAATGCGACGAGACCGCCGCCACCGGATCGCACAGCCGTTCGATCGCCGCCGCCGCCGACTGCATCCCCGTGTAGTGGAGGATCAGCATGTCGACCGGCGCACCCGCCGGCCTCGCCCTCTGGTTGGGGCTCACAAGCCCCGCTCGCGCTTGATCCGGTCCCAGGCGGCGTTGATCCGCGCCACCCGCTCCGCCGACCTGGCGATCGCCGCCGACGACGCGCCCCGGGACGCGAGGCTGTCCGGGTGGTTGTCGCGCATCAGTTGCCGCCAGGTGTTGCGGATTTCCTCGTCCGACGCTCCCTTGCGCAAGCCCAGCACCAGGTAGGCGTCCGGCTCGTCCGACGAGCGCCGCGCAGCCCCGTCCCGGATGGTCTCGTAGGCGCGCGGGCCGAGCCCGAAATGCTCCGCCACCTTGCGCAGGAACGTCTCCTCGCGCCCGTTGATCGGGCCATCCGCCCGCGCGATCGCGACCAGCGCGGTCAGCGCGTCCTCGAGCGGCCCGCGGTCGTCGGCGAAGGCACGGCCCATCGGCCGCGCGTAGTCCTCCGGTCCGTCGGAACTGTCCCGCGCCTGGTCGAACAGCCGCCCCACCTCGCGCGCCTGTTCGGGCGGGATCCTGAAATGCCGCTTGAACGCGTCGATCTCCGCCCGCACCACGGGCGCGTCGGTTTTCGCCAGCTTGGCCGACAGCACGATCATTCCGATCGCGTAGATCTGCTCCTTTCGCCCCAGCATCGAGGCGACGTTCGCGGCCACCCTGGCCACGTTCGGCCCCGACGGCATCGCGTTGAGGCGCGTGCCGACCCCGGGCAAGGAGCCGCGATCGGCCGCATGCCCCAAGGCGGCGCCGACCATGGCACCCAGCGGTCCGCCCATCGCGAACCCGGTGACCCCGCCGAACAGCTTGCCCCAGTAACTCATGCGCCAACCCTAGCACCCCGGCGGGGCAGGTCGGCAGGGGGCTCGGCGGTCAGACCTTGGCGCGGACCGGCGTCCGGGTCGGGCGGTCGGCGCAGACGGTGTGCGCCAGGCGCAGAAGTCGGAGCGCGCTGCGCGACAGGCCGGCGCGATCGGCCTCCTCGGCCAGCGACAGCAGCGTGTGCGAGAGCGTCAGCGGGCTGACGTCGGCGTAGACGAGATCGGACTGGGTCGACGACATCGGGCTTCTCCCTGCTTGACCGGGCCATGATGGCCATGTCTCGATCCTCTTCCGAAATGTTTTCGAAACGATTAACGCCGGCTCGAGTTTTCGAGCGCCGCCACCCGCAGACACGACGCCAGCGGCCGTCCCGGATCCCGCTCGGCATCGATGCGTGCCACCAGCCCGACCAGCCGGACCGCCTCGCGGGCGGCCATCGCTTCCAGGGCGGCCCAGAACGCGGGCTCCAGCGCGACACTCGTCCGGTGTCCCGCCAGCGAGAAGCTTCGCCGGCGCAGATAGGGCATCAGCCGGCCAGCCTCGCCACCGCCCATCGGGCCGCCTCGGCCACCACCGCGTCCGCGTCCGCCGTTCGCGCCCGCGCCGCCTCGACCAGCCCTCGGTCGCCGGAATTGCCGATCGCCACCAACACGTTGCGCACGAACCGGCCCCGACCGATCCGCTTGACCGGCGAGCCCGAGAACATCGCCCGGAAGGCCGCGTCGTCGAGCCGGCTCAATCGCGCCAGTTCCGGCGCCACCAGTTCCTCGCGCGCCGCGAACTTCGCGTGCCCGGCCTCGCGCGCGAACCGGTTCCACGGGCAGACCGCCAGGCAGTCGTCGCACCCATAGATGCGGTTGCCCATCTGCGGCCGCAATTCGTGCGGGATCGGACCCGGATGCTCGATGGTCAGATAGGAGATGCACCGTCGCGCATCGAGCTGGTAGGCCGCCACGAACGCGTGCGTCGGACAGACGTCGAGGCAACGCGAGCAGGTCCCGCAGCCGCCGCCGTGGTCCGCCGACGGTTCAAGTCGCAGCGTCGTGTAG
>CAXUBM010000019.1:0-335 GCA_964249235.1 uncultured Acetobacteraceae bacterium
CGCCCGGACCGTCCGGCATGTCACCGAACGCCGCGCGCAGCGACCCCGCCAGCGATCGGTCGACGATCACCCGCGAAGCGCCCGACACGCGCAGCCCATGCGCCAGCGCCTCGCCCGTGACCGCCGTGTTGAGCAGCGCGCACACGCCGCCGGCCGCCGAAACGCCGCTCCAGATCGCGACGTAGTCCGGGCAGTTCGGCATCAGCAGCGCCGTCACCTCGCCCCGCCTGATCCCCTCGCGGACCGCCCAGTCCCGATAGGCGTGGGCCGTCGAGACGAACGCCCCGTAGCTGAGCGTCGTCGCCTCGCCGATCAACGCCGGCCGCGGGGGGTCC
>CAXUBM010000019.1:345-5464 GCA_964249235.1 uncultured Acetobacteraceae bacterium
CGGCTCATCCCCATACGCGAGCTTGTGGCTCGCAGGCCGCCGGGAGCGATAGCATGGCGCGGGCTTGCGTCACGGTGGCGACGCCGCGACCGCAATCGACGGCCATCTGCGCCACCCGCTCGACCAGCTCGAGCAACGTCTGCGCCGGATCCGACGCCATCGTCTTCATCGACGACAGCGCACGCGCCCAGATCTCGACCGGCTTCGGCCCGCTCCGCGTCAGGCGGGAACGCGGCTCCTCGACACGCGTCCCGCCATCCACCGCACGTCAGCCCGAGAAGGCCGGAACCGAACGCTTGAACAGGTCGCGGAACCCTTCCCACAACGGCAGGATGCGATCGTCGACCCGAATGTGCCGGCTCAGCGCGCCGTGCCCCTGTTCCGGGTCGCTGTCGAACTTCACGTGCTCGGACAGGAAATGCCGGAACGCGCGCAGCAGGTCCGTGTCCCACCGTCCGAAGCGCAGCATCGCGGTGAAGGTCCGCTCCAGGCCTCCGTCCTCGTAGCTCGCGATGCTCGCCGCACGCGCCGCGTCGTCCATGCTCCGCGTCGTGGCGAGATAGGCCTGGCCGATCGCCTCGAGCGCGGCCGCCCGCGAAGGCTCGATCGGCGTCAGCGCGATCGTGCGGCGCATGAACTCGTCATGGTTCATCGCCTCGCCGGTGGCGGCCACACCGGGCCACGGCGACAGGTTGCTGGTCTCGCACTCTTCTTCCTCGAGCTGGATCAGCTTGGGATCTTGGGGATGCAGCCGCCGGGCGATCTTCAGGTTCTCGCGGAACTGGATCGAGAAGTAGTAGTAGGCCCATGCGGCGGAGGTCATGTCCTCCACGCTCAGTTCCGACCAGTCCAGTGCGCAGATCTCGTCCACCACCTCCTGGAAGCGCAGTCTCTCGATGACGTCCATGCCTGTCGTTCCTTCTGTCAGACGTGAAATTCGGTCTCAGCCGGCGCGAACTCGCCGAGCCGATCGACCAGCTTGAGCACGTCGTCCGCGGACGTGCGCCCGTTGGTGATGCAGATCCGCAGGCAATCGCGGCCGCGGAATACGAGACTGGACAGCCACGCCGCTCCGGAGGCCACGACCTCGTCTGCGATCGTCCGCGCGTCCGGATACGAAGCGGGCGGCTCCGCCACCACCACCGCCAGATCGGGCTCGTTGGCGATCCGCCACCCCGCCTGCGCGAGTTGACGCGCCAGCAGTCGCGCCAGGTCCGAGGCCCGCTCGACGTGCGCGCCGTAGCCGCGCCAGCCCGCCGCCGCCAGCGACAGGAACAGCCGCAGCCCGAGGAAGCGGCGCGACCACTGCGCCGTCGTCAGGTAGGGATCAAGCCGGGCGTTCGCCGACGGCATGAACTGCGCCGCGACGTTGAACGTCGCCGACAGCGCCTCGGGCCGGCGGGTGACGAACATTCCGCAGCCCATCGTGGTCGCGAACCATTTATGCGCGTCGATGGTCAGCGAATCGGCCGCCTCGCAGCCCGCCAGCAATGGTCGCAGCCGCTCCGATGCCAGCGCCGCTCCGCCCCACGCCGCGTCGACGTGACACCATAGCCCGTGCACGCGCGCCAGCGAGGCGCACGTCTCGAGCGGGTCGACCATCCCGGCACCCGTCGTCCCCGCGGTCGCGCAGATCATCACCGGCACCCGCCCGCGCGCCCGGTCGCCGTCGATGCGCACCGCCAGCGCCGCCGCGTCCATCCGTCCCGACGCGTCGCACGGCACCGCGCGCAGCGCGTTCCTGCCGATCCCCACCTGCTGCGCGATCTTGTACCAGGCGAGATGCGCGTCGTCGGACACGTAGAACACCGGCTGGCCCGCGAAGGCCCTCGCCCCCTCCGCGGCAAAATCCGGCTCCGCCGCGACCAGCGCGCACAGCAGCGACGCCGCGTTCGCCTCCGACCCGCCCGAGGTGAAGTGTCCCGCCGATCCCGCCGGCAACCCGGCCCGGGCCGCCACCGCCCTGATCACGTGCGCCTCGATGTCGACCGGCACCGGCGATGTCTTCGAACTCGCGAGCTGCGGGTTGAACGCGCCCGCGATCCTGTCCGCGCAAAGGGCGGGGAAACTCGGCGCCGGATTGAACAGTCCGAAATAGCTCGGGTGCGTCATGTGCACGACGCCGCGCTCGAGATGCCCGACCGTCCAGTCGAGAATGTCGGCCAGCGGACGCGGCGTCTCGAAGTCGAACCCATCGAGCTCCTCGCGGAACGACCGCAGGTCGCGCGCCGCCGCCACCGGTCCCGACGCCACCCGCCCGGCCGAAGCCGCCAGCAACGTGCCGAGCGCGCGCTCCAGCACCGCCATCTCGTCGGCCGGCGGAAACAGCTCCGTCCCGGCGCCGAACGTGTTCACCGGCGCGTTCATCGCGCCAACACCGCGACGCGTGCCGCGCCGGGCACCTCGGCGGGGGGCGCCGCACTGGCCAGCCAGTTGCCCAGAAGTGTCGCCGCGACCTCGCGCCACGCATGCGCGGGCGCCGCGACCGCGTCGATCTCCTCGAGCGTTTCGATCAGGAACCCGTCGTCGCCCACCGCTCCGGTCGCCGCCCGCGCCCGCGCCTCGAGCCGCTCCAGCGAGGGCGCATCGACGCAGCCGCGCGGCACCGATGGCCACGCCGCGCTCTCGCCGATCAGAAACCGCCTGACGTCGCGCCTGTATTCTCTCAGCAGGCTCTGCGCGTCGTATTCCGGGTGTCCCTGCATGAACAGGAACCGCGATCCCGGCCTGACGAACAGGTCCGCGCTCCCGTCGTCCAGACGCGACAGGATCCGATAGCCCGCCTCTTCGAGCGCAGCCGCCGGCAGGTCGTTGAAGCGCGAATGCGGCGCCCGCCACGACAACGGCAGGCTGGCCGCGTAGACGTGCGCCGCGTCGGTCAGGCTGCACCGATACAGACCGGACAGTTTCCGGCGCAGCCGACGCCGCTCCACCCCGTCCAGATGCAGGACGCACGCATGCGCCGCCAGGCACGACCAGATCACCGGCAGCTGGCGTCCGATCGCCCAGTCGGCGACCCGCGTCAGCAGCGGCCAGACCTGCTCATGGTCCAGGTGCTGGGCGCGCGGCTCCATTCCCGTCACCACCAGCCCATCGAGCCCGGCTCCGAACAGCCCCGCGGCCGGCGCGTGCCCCTCGATCGCCTCCGTCGAGAACGGCACCAACGACAGCGCCGTTCCCGTGCGCGCCAACGCCTCGCGGAACTGCCGCGTCACCGACGCCCCGGCCCGCGCCGATCCGTTGTTGAGCAGCCCGATCCTCACGACGCCACCACGAACGGCGCCGTCCGCCGCGCGCCGGCCGATGCCGCCGCCAGCGCCTGGTCGAGATCGGCGATAATGTCGTCGGCATGTTCGATGCCGATGCTCAGCCGGATCAGGTCCGGCGTCACACCCGCGCGCCGCTGCTCCTCGTGCGACATCTGCCGGTGCGTCGTCGACGCCGGATGACAGGCCAGCGACTTCGAATCACCCAGATTGACTACCCGTCGCACCAGGCGCAGCGCGTCGTAGAACCGAACTCCCGCCTCGAACCCGCCATGCGCGCCGAACGACAGGATCGAGCAGGCCTGTCCGCCCATCATCTCCGCCACCAGCCGGTGATACGGGCTGTCCTCGAAACCCGCGTAGTTGACCCACGCCACCCGCCGGTCGGAGCGGAGGAACGTCGCCACCGCGCGCGCGTTCTCGACGTGCTGGCGCACCCGCAGCGCCACCGTCTCGATCCCTTGCATCAGCAGAAACGCCGAGAACGGCGACAGCGCCGCGCCCGTCATGCGCAGATGCACGCTCCGGCAGCGCGCAATGAAGGCCCGTGGGCCGAACCGGTCATTGTAGACCAGGCCATGATAGGAACGGTCGGGCTCGGAGAACATCGCGAAACGCTGCGGGTGCGCCGCCCATGGGAACCGCCCCGAATCAACGATCGCGCCGCCCAGCGTCGTCCCATGCCCGCCCAGGAACTTGGTCAGCGAATGCACGACGATGTCGGCGCCGAACTCGAACGGCCGCAGCAGGATCGGCGACGCCACCGTGTTGTCGACCACCAGCGGCACCCCGTGCCGGTGCGCCACCTCGGCCAGCGCCCTGATGTCGGCGATGTTGCCGGCCGGATTGCCGACGCTCTCGCAGTAGACCGCCCGGGTCCTGTCGTCGATCAGCCGCGCGATGTCCCCCGCCCCGTCGGCGGCGGCGAGGCGAACCTCGACGCCCTGCGTCGGCATCACGTGCGCGAACAGCGAGTGCGTCGTCCCGTAAAGCTGCGGCACCGAGACGATGTTTGTTCCCTGGCCGGTCAGGTTCGAGATCGCGTAGTGCAGCGCCGACTGCCCCGACGAGACCGCCAGCGCCTCCACCCCGCCCTCGAGCGCGCACACGCGCGCCTCCAGCACCGCCACCGTCGGATTGCTGATCCGGCTGTAGCGATGCCCCTCCGTCTCGAGGTTGAACAAGGCGGCCGCGTGCTCGGCGCTTTCGAAGCCGTAAGCCACCGTCTGATAGATCGGAACGGCCAGCGCCCGCGTCGCCGGATCCATCTCGAAGCCTGCGTGCAGGGCAAGCGTCTCGCTGCGCATGCTGTCATCAACCTTGAAGGGGCGCTCGATGACCGGCACGGGCCGGACGAAACACCGTTGCCCCAATAGGCAGCTTGATCGCTACAATCGCAACTTATCCAATAGGGGCAGTCGCCAATCAGATCGTATTGCCCGCATCGACCGTCAGGACTTGCCCGGTGATGTTGGCGGCCTCGTCGCCCGCCAGAAACGCGACCGTGGCGGCCACGTCGTCGATCTCGGGCATCCGCCGCAGCGCGCTGCGGCGGATGATCCGCTCGCGGTCGCCCGCCTCGAGCCCATGCGTCATCTCGGTCTCGACGAACCCGGGCGAAACCGCGTTGACCGTGATGCCGAGCGGCCCGATCTCGCGCGCCAGCGACCGCGTGAAGCCGATCAGCGACGCCTTCGTCGCGCTGTAGACCGACAGGCCCGGATAGCCCGACGCGGCGACGATGGAGCGAACCGCCCAGCCGTGGCGCCCGCACCGGACGCTCGCCTGCGAGTTCCTGTGGCGCTCGCTCGACGCGACGCCCGCCGGCTAGACCGCTGAGACCTGCTCCTCGT
>CAXUBM010000019.1:5474-9920 GCA_964249235.1 uncultured Acetobacteraceae bacterium
CCACGGCGCGTCAGCATCGAACGCACGACGTGCCGCGTCAGCAGCACCGGCGACAGCGTGTTCAGCCGCACCAGCTGCTCGATCTCGGCCTCGCGCAGGTTGGCCAGAACGCCCGCGGTTCCGATCCCGGCATTGTTGACCAGCCCGTAGACGGGCCCCGCCGCCGCCCGCACCGAGCGCACCAGCTCGCCCAGCCGCGCGGTCTCCGACAGGTCGAAGGCGGCGAAACGGACCCGCCCCGTCGCGCCGTCGGCCGTCGCCTCCATCGCGTCGGCGAGTGCGGGCGTGCATGTCCGCGCCACCGCGGTGACGTCGAAGCCGTCGCGCGCCAGCCGGCGAACGATGCCGAGCCCGATGCCGCGGCTGCCGCCGGTCACCACGACGTGGCGCGCCACCCGCTCAGGCACGCAGCCGCTCCAGCTTGCCCGACGCCGCCATCGGCAGCGACGCCACCACGCGCAGCGACGCCGGCACTTCGTGGCTCTGCAGATGCGCGCGGCAGAGATCGAGGATCTCCGCCTTCACCCGCCCGTCGCCGTCAACCTCGCCGTCCAGCACGATCTCGGCCGACACCAGCGCCCCCGTGATCGGGCTGCGCTTGGCCGACACCCGGCACATCAGCACCGACGGATGCATGTTCACCACCGCCTCGACCGATTCCGGATGGACCTTCAATCCCCCCACGTTGATCACCCCGCCGCGCCGTCCCGCGAACAGGCACCGCTCGCCGCGGCGCTCGATCAGGTCGCCGGTGTCGACGAACCCGTCCGCCGTCGTCAGCGACGGCGCGCCCTCGCCGAGATAGCGCGCCGCCGCCCGCGCCGACCTCACCTGCAGGCTGCCGTCGACGAGCCGCATCTCCACGCCCGCCTCCGTCGAGGCGTAGGCATGCGCGATCTCCGCCCGCGGGAAGGCGCGCGCCAGCGCGTCGAGAACCGACTGGTCCGCGGCCTCGCCCGACAGCCGCACGTAGTCGGGTGCCACCCGCCCGATCGCGTCGCTCATCAGCGCCCGCCGCCAGTGCGAGGGTGTGCCCGACAGATGCGTCACTCCCGCCCGTCCGGCGCGCGCGAGAAACGACGCCACCGGCTCGCCGGCCTTCGACAGCACCATCGAGCCGCCGCCCGCCAGCGCCCGCAGCAGGATCTGCAGGCCCCCGTAACGCCGCACGTCGTAGAACGTGCTCCACACGTGCTCGGGCGCCGCCAGCCGGTCATCGAGCGGTCCGAGCAGGCTTTCGCGCGTGTGCACCGCCAGCTTCGGCCGTCCGGTGCTTCCCGAGGTGAACAGAACCCACTCGGTCCCGAGCGTGCGATCCGTCTCCACCCGTCGCGCGGTCGGCTCCGTCGCCAGCTGTTCGGACGCCAGCCCGTCCACCTCGACCCCGGCCTCGTCCGTCAGCAGGATGTCCGCCTCGGCCAGTCGCGCCGCGTGCTCGACCTCGTAGGCGGGCAGGTCCGGCGTGCACAGCACCAGCCGCCGCGCGATGCCGTCGAGTTCGAGCACGGCCAGGCACGCGGGCAGCTGCGCGCGCGTGGCGATCATCACCGAGCGCCCGGCGAAGCGCCGGTGATCGCCCCCGAGCGCGCTCCACGCCGCCAGCCGCGCAATCGGAACCAGCGCCTCGTGGTCGGCAATGAACCGTCCGGTCGGCGACGCGGCCGCCGCCAGCCGCGCCAGCAGCGCGCTCATCTCAGGCGGCGACCCGCTCGTACGCGCCGATGAAGTCGCCGATCGTCACCGGAAAGGCGCTGTCCTCGCCCGAGAACGGATCCAGCTCGAGTTCCTCCTCGAGCCGCGCCACCACGATGGCGATCGACAGCGAGTCCAGACCCGACTCGAACAGTCGCGTGTCGTCGTCGAGCGGCGCGAGCCGCCGCTGCTGCTGATCGGCCACCAGCCTGATCTGCTCAAGAACCGTCGTTCGAACCGACATGTCTGGCTTTCCCCGCGTTGAACGGCGCCGGCGCGCCACCGTCCGCCGGCACGCCGGCGCCGAGGAAACGCGAGACCCGCGCGCCCACCGTCCGGCGCATCGGCGCGTCCGTCAGGTCGTGGTCGATGCCGTCCACCACCGCCACCGAGGCCGTGCCGAGGCTGGCGGTGGCGTCGAAATGGCTTTCCAGCCGCGACAGGCCCGCATCGCCGCGCCCGTAGAGAAGCAGCACGCGCGCGCCGCGTCGCTCCAGCGCCGCCATCACGCGCCGCGCCTGGCTGTGCGGCCCCGGCTTGTCGATCCCGACCGAGAACAACGGCAGATTCACCGCCACCAGCGCCTCGACCCGCTCGTCCGCCGCCGCCGCCTCCAGCGCGTGAAACGCGCCCGAACACAGCCCGAACAGGGCGAAGCGCCGGTAGCCGAAGCCGGCGAGCAGATCCAGCGCCGCCCGGAAATCCCGCCGCCGCGGCACCGTGAAGACGTGCGTCGGCTGCTCGACGCCGCCCAGCATCCACCCGACGCTGTCGCCCAGTCCGGCGAAGTCGAAGCGAAAGGTCGCGATCCCATCCTCGACCGCCAGCCGTCTCGCCAGCTCGACCGAGAACCGCGCGAAGCCATGATGGGGGTCGCCGCCGGTGTTGCCCATCAGCAGCACCTGCTCGGCCCCCGCCTCCGGCTCGCACAGGATGCCCGCCAATGCGCCGTCGTCGCCGAACCGTATCGCGCGCTCGCCGAAGCCGGCCGCCGTGAGCGCGTCCTGCCCGGCCGGCGCCGCCTCGGCCGGCCCCTCCGGCCATGGCGGGCAGATCCCGCGCAGCACGTCCAGGAACCGGTCGGTCCCGGCCAGCTCGTCGGCCATGTGCGCCGGCCGCAGCATCACCTCCAGCCCATCGGCCTCGTGCCGGCTCGCCGCGATCCCCGCCTGCCGCCACGCGTCGAGACAGCCCTCGGCGACCGCGCCCGCCGTCCCGAACAGCGCCACCGCGGCCACGCACGGAAGCGGTCCGCGCCGCAGATCGACGTCGCCGATCCGCCTCATGTCGGCGTCGCTCAACCAGAGTTCGCCCAGCCGCAGCCCGCCCGGCAGATCCGGCTCCGCTGACGGCCGCAGCTTCGCCTCCGTCGCCATCTGCGTCAGGAACGAACGCCCGCGCAGGGTCGGCTCGATCAGCATCAGCCCTGCCACGTCGCCGCGCTCGGCCGCCGTCAGGCCCGCGAGCAGCGCGCCCAGCCGGAACCCTACCAGCACCAGCGTCCGCGCGCCCGTCTCCTCGCGCAGCCGATCCGCCGCCCGGTGCACCGACCCGAGCCAGGTCTCCCACTGGTCGGGCGTCGCCGGATCGAGCGAGTCTCCCGTCCCCCGATAGTCGAACCGCAACGCCGGATATCCCGCCGCCGCCGCCCTGTCCGCCAGCAACCGCAACGACCGGTGCGCCTGCGCCGCCTCCCGTCCGATCCCGTTGCAGATCAGCACGGCGGTTCCCGCCGCCGTCCCCGCATCCGGCCGATGCAGCCAGCCCAGGCAGCCGTCGAACCAGATCGCCCGCGTGCGGGACGGGGCCAAGGACGTCAACGTACACAAGGAAGACAGCAAGGACCCGCCCCGATCGAACGACACCGTCATGGTAGGTCCACGAACATCGCCTGTAACGCTGCCCTTTCGGTGGAAGGCCATCAGCCGCAACGTCCGGGAAGAGACGCCGGCGCCCCCGCCAGCACCGCCCGCAGCGCCGGCGCCAAGGCCCGGCTGAATGACGCCGCACCCGAGGCGTTGAAGTGCCACGCATCCCCGAATGCCGAATCCGGCCAGCAGGGCAGCGCCGGGCCCAGCACCGTCACCCCGGCGAACCGCCTCGCCTTGCCGCTTCGGTAGGCGTCGAACTGCGCGCGCATCGACGGCGTGCTGCGCTCGAAGGTCGCCCGGTTGACCGGCATCGTCATCAGCACCACCGGCACGCCGCGGCGCCGCAGCGCTTCCAGGGTGAGGTCGAAATAGGCGTCCACCGTGGGCGAGGCGGCGAAGCCGTCGACGCCCGCCTCGTTCGCCAACCCGGCCGACCCGTCCGCCCGCCCGAACAGCGCCTGCCCCGAGGAGGCGAGCGCCGCGGCCTCGGCGCGTCTGTTATGCAGCCATCGCGCGGCGATCCCGCCATGCACGAGGCTGTCGAAATAGAAGCCCGGAAAGCGCCACGCGTAGAGGCGGGCAGCCATCGACGCCGTCATCCTCGCCGGCCCCGAGAACACGCCCGTCTCGCCCAGTCGAGAGGCCGTCGCCAGCACCTGGCGCAGCTCGCCGAGCGAGAACAGCCCCATCTTGGCCCCGAAGGTCCAGAACTCCCCGTCGCTCTCGTATTTGAGCGGGCTGTGCGCGATCACCACCAGCCGCGGCGGGGTCGGGCAGGCCAACGCCCGCGTCACCTCCTCATAGGTCTCGATCGGACTGACACCCGACAGCGCGCCGTTGACGGCCGCGAACCCCATCCGCGCCGGCACGATGCCGGCGACCG
>CAXUBM010000019.1:9930-17471 GCA_964249235.1 uncultured Acetobacteraceae bacterium
ACCGTCTGGCTGCTGGCCGTGGGGGGGGGGGGCCCCCCCCGCGCCCGGCGGCCGCCCGCCACCCCCCCCCGCGCCGCCACCTGGCCGGCGACCGCCCGGCTGTCGCCGAAGAACGCGACCACGCCCGGCCGGCACGCATCGATGAGCGTGCGCTTGGCGAGCAGGAGCGGATAGTCGCGGCTGAGGAACGCCATCGGCGCCAGCACGACGAAGAGCCACACCAACCCGAAGCACGACCCGAACGAGACCGCGAACGACGACAGGAATCCCGCGCGCCACCTGACGCCCGCCACCAGCCGCCACCGCGCGGCACCCCAGGGCGCCGTCGGAACCGCCGTCGTGCGCGGCATGTCGCTCACGCGCGTCCCTTCAGAACTGGAAGTAGAGGAATTCGGAGGTGCCGCCGACCGCGAGCACGCCCAGGCAGGCGACCGCGCCCGTGGCCCAGCCCCAGCCGGCGCACGGCCGCCAGCGCCAGGCGGACGGCCCGGCCCCGAACCGTCCCAGCGCCGGCTCGAAGTCGCCCATGATCTGCTGCGTGTTCGGCGCCAGCCACACGATCGCGAGCAGTGCGGCCAGCCACGCGACGCCGCACGCCGCCTCGACGGTCGCCGGCAGACCACTCGGCCAGGCGATCCGCCCGGCACCGTGGCCCCCGGCGGCGGCGAGAACCTGCCAGGCCGCACCCGTCGAGGGTGCCCGGAAGAACACCATCGCGACCACCGTCGCCAGGTAGGTGAGTCCGACATTGCCCACATGCCGCAGGCGCCCCGGCCGCGCCGTCCACCGGTCCGGGCCGGCGAAGACCCGCCACGCGTGGTTGGCGGTCAGATACGATCCGTGCAGCGCGCCGAAGATGACGTATTGCAGGCCGGCACCATGCCAGATGCCGGCCAGCATCATCGTCAGCAACGTGGGCAGCGCGATCATTGCGGCGAAGCCGCCGCAGGTCGCCTGGGCGGCGCGGTTGATGCCCAGCCCGCGCGCGGCGCGCCGCCGCGTGATGGCCAGCGCCACCGGATTGTAGAGATACATCGCCAGGTAGCGCGACAGCGTGATGTGCCAGCGCTGCCAGTGCTCGATGATCGACGCCGACTTGTAGGGCGAGTTGAAGTTCAGCGGGAAGCGGACGTTGAAGATCCGGGCGAGCCCGATCGCCATGTCCGAATAGCCCGAGAAGTCGAAATAGATCTGCAGGCTCGCGCACAGTGCGACGTTCCACGCCGACAGGATCGTCAGGTGCGGCGCGTCGGCGAAGCCGGCGGCCACCACCGGCGACAGCGGGTCGGCGAGCAGGCATTTCTTCGCCAGCCCGAGAACGAAGATCGTCAGCCCCACCGACAGGTTCTCGCGCGAGAACCCGTAGGTTCGCCGTTGCGCGAACTGCGGCATGATCTCGCCATTGTGCAGGATCGGCCCGGCGATCAGGTGCGGGAAGAACGTCACGAACAGCACGTAGTCGAGCGGCCCGCGGTCGCGCGCCACCCCTTGCGCGCGGTCCACGAGGTAGCCGATCTGCGTGAAGGTGAAGAAGGAGATGCCGAGCGGCAGCACGATGGCGGGCGCGCGCACGTGCACCGCCCCGAGTCCGGCGAGAAGCGCGATCAGGCTCGCCAGGTACTTGTAGTACAACAGGGCAGCGAGGTTGGCGCCGATCGCCAGCAGGAGGACCGCCGAGCGCGCCCGCGGCCGCCCCGCCAGCGCGGCCACCCATTCCGCGGCCGCGTAATTGAACGCGATCGACGCCGCCAGCAGCAACACCGACGGGGGGTTCCACCATCCGTAGAACAGGAACGAGGCGAACACGAGCCAGATCGCCGCCGGCACGCGCCCGAACCGGCAGGCAACCAGAAAGCCCGCGAAGGCTGCGGGCAGGAAGACGAACAGGAAGACGTAGGAGTTGAACAGCATCGCCCGTCGCGGTCAGTCCGCCGCGCCCGCGTCCTGAGGCGCGCGCGCTCGGATCAGCCCGACGAGGTCGCGCATGCGCTGCAACCGTTCCATCTCAGCCGAACGGATGATGACCCCGAACGCGTTCTCGATCTCGACCGCCAGCGTCACCTGCGCCATCGAATCCCAGTTCGGGATCGTCTCCGCCTGCGTCTCCATCGTCAGGGCGAGATTGCGGTCGAACACGTCCCGGAAGATCGGTGCCAGCCTGGACAGGATCTCGTCGTCGGTCATCGTGGAGCTATCCTCGAAGGGGTTTCGCGTGTCCGCGCAGGCCTGCCCTGGTATCGGGATCCCCTCCTAGTGCCTTCGGCCGCCGGCGGGAAACCGGCACTTCGGGCAGGGCACCCGGCCGCCTACCTCCAAAGAGGTTGACCGCTTTCACGGCTGGCCCGCTCGTTCCCGCTCCGGTAGAAAAAATCGTGTCTGCGAACAACCGTCGCAGGGCGTCCGACCCGCGTCGACGGAGCGGCCCGCTGCACACGGGCGAAGAGCGTCCGTCATCCGGCCATCGCCGCGCGGCACGCCGCCGCGGTCCGGCCTGAGAGCACGTAGGCCGAGAGAGCAAGTACGGGGTGGGAATGAAAGTCGCACTGATCCACGAATGGTTCACGACCTATGCCGGGTCCGAGAAGGTCCTCGAGGCCATGCTCGAGGAATTTCCTGGCGCCGACGTCTTCTGCCTCATCGACCGGCTTCCCGAGCAGCACCGCGCCGGCTTCGCCGGCCACCGGATCACGCCGTCCTTTCTCCAGCGTCTGCCCCATATACGCTCGATCTACCGCTGGTGCCTGCCGCTGATGCCGATTGCCGTGGAGCAGTTCGACCTGTCCGGCTACGACCTGATCATCAGCAACTGTCACGCGGTGGCCAAAGGCGTCATCACCGGCCCCGACCAGCTCCATGTCTGCTACTGCTACACGCCGATGCGTTACGCCTGGGATCTGCAGTTCCAATATCTGCGTGAATCGGACCTCAGCCGCGGCCTGCTCGGCCTCTTCGCCCGCTGGCAGCTCCACAAGATACGCGGTTGGGACCATCGCGCGGCGCAGAACGTCGACCACTTCATCGCCTGTTCCGCCTATATCGGCCGCCGCATCGGCAAGGCCTACCATCGCGACTGCACGGTGATCTACCCCAACGTCGCCGTCGAGAGCTTCGTGATCGGCAACATGCCGCGCGGCGAGTTCTACCTCACCTCCTCGCGCATGGTGTCATACAAGAAGATGCACCTGATCGTCGAGGCGTTCCGCGCCTTGCCCGACCGCAACCTGGTCGTGATCGGCAGCGGCCCGCAATTCGACCGCATCCGCGCGCTCGCCGGTCCCAACGTCCGCATTCTCGGCTACCAGCCCGACGACGTCCTGATCGCGCACATGCAGCGCGCCCGCGCCTTCGTCTTCGCCGCCGAGGAGGATTTCGGCATCACCCCGCTCGAAGCGCAGGCCTGCGGCACGCCGGTGATCGCCTACGCGCGCGGCGGCGCCGCCGAGACCGTCATCGACGGCGTCACCGGCCTGCATTTCCACGAGCAGAGCGCGGCCGCGATCGCGACGGCCGTCCGCCGTTTCGAGACCGTCGCGCACCATTTCGAACCGGCGCGGATCCGCGCCCATGCGCTTCGCTTCTCCACCGACCGGTTCCGGCGCGAGTTCAAGGACTTCATCGACGCCCGCTGGATCGAGCATCGAAGCCGCATCGTCGCCGACCGCACCCGATCGCTGCCCGCCGAAGAACCCCCATCCTTGGCCCGGCTGTTCGAGCCCGCCAACCCGGTGCTGCGGGCATGAAACGCGCCCTGATCACCGGCATCATGGGCCAGGACGGCGCCTACCTCGCGCAGCTTCTGCTCGGCAAGGGCTACCACGTCACCGGCTCTTATCGCCGCGCCAGCACGCCCAACCCGTGGCGGCTGCGCGCGCTGGGCATCGACGCCCACCCCGGCCTGTGCTTGCGCGTCAGCGACGTCACCGATCCGTGCGCCTGTCTGCGTCTCGTCGAGCAAAGCCGCCCGCACGAGGTCTACAACCTCGCCGCCCAGAGCTTCGTCGCCGCCTCCTTCGACCAGCCCGTCGCCACCACCCTGACCGACGGCATCGGCGCGCTCCACCTGCTGGAGGCGATCCGCACGATCGATCGCTCGATCCGCTTCTACCAAGCCTCCTCGGCCGAGATGTTCGGCCTCGTGCAGACCGTGCCGCAGACCGAACACACCCCCTTCTACCCGCGCAGTCCCTATGCGGTGGCCAAGCTTTACGGCCATTGGATGACGGTGAACTATCGCGAGGCGCACGCCCTCTTCGCCTCTTCCGGCATCCTCTTCAACCACGAGTCGCCGCTTCGCGGCATCGAGTTCGTCACCCGCAAGATCACCGACGCTGCCGCCCGCATCGCGCTGGGCGAGGACTTGGTCCTCGAACTCGGCAATCTCGACGCGCGGCGCGACTGGGGCTTCGCCGGCGACTACGTCGAAGGGATGTGGCGCATGCTGCAGGCGGACGAGCCCGACAGCTACGTTCTCGCCACCGGCAGCACCGAGTCGGTCCGCGAGTTCGCGTCGCTGGCCTTCTGGCACGCCGGCATCGCGCTCGAGTGGCACGGCAACGGGGAGGGCGAGCACGCCGTCTGGGCGGGCAAGGGGCGAACCGTACTTAGCGTCTCGCCCGAGTTCTACCGGCCATCCGAGGTCGAGGCCTTGATCGGCGACCCCGCCAAGGCGGCCGATCGTCTCGGCTGGGTGCCGCGGATGAAACTCGGCGAGTTGTGCGCGCGCATGATCGAGGCCGACCTGCATCGCCACCGTGCCGGCCCACGCGCGCCGCTCGAGACGCTGCGCGCCGCCTCCTGATCACCGCGAGCCAACAAACGAGGCGCAAACAAACACGCTACAAATCCGGCTTCGTTTCGTGTTACTCACGATCGATGACCGGTCGCGTCACCATGAACGCCTCGATGCGGCCGGCCCGGCCGGGATGGGCTCCCATCCTCGTCGGCTTGGCATGCCTTCCCGCCGCCGCCGCCGCGCAAAGCGTGCAAACCGTCTTCCCGTCTGGCAACGCCGGCTACGATCAGGAACCGGGCGTCACCGTTCTGACCCGCCTGCGCCCGCTCTTCGAGCCCGAGGGCGTGCGCGTCGGCAGCTTCGTCCTGTCCCCCGCCGCATCGCAGGCCCTGATCGGCAACACCAACGTGTTCGGCGTCTCCGGCTCCGGCGCCTTCGGCTCGCAGACCTCGGCCTCGCTGGCGGCGAACTCCGACTGGGTCAGGGACAGCCTGGCCGCCAATCTCGGCGTCACCGAGACCGCCTACACGACCAACCCCTCCGTCAGCTACACCGACTACAATGTCGGCGTCGGCGGCGGCTACACGATCGGCCGCGAGCAGCTCACGCTCGACTACTCGCACCAGAACAGCAACCAGCTCGGCACCTCGATCGGAACCGTCACGTCGGTGACGCCGATCCTCGACCAGACCGACACGTTCAACGCCGCCTACACGTTTGACCTCGGCGCCGTCTCGCTCACGCCCGACTTGAGCGCAGGCCTTTATCGCTACGGTAACGCGACGGTCGGCCGAACGTCGTTCACGCAGAACTACCTCGACCGCAACGACGTCGCCGGCAGCCTGACCGGCCGCTATGCCATGGACGAGGAAGGCAGCGTGATCGTCGTCGCCCAGGGGCTCGACTCGAGCTTTCCGACCAGGCTGGCCGGACAGCCGGACCAGAGCTCGCAATCGGCTCTCCTGCTCGGCGGCCTCGACTATCAGGCGAAAGGCGTGTGGCGCTATCAGGTCCTCGTCGGCGTCGAGTACCGCGCCTTCTCCGCCTCCCAGTACGAGGCGGCCACCGCGCCCATCCTCGAGGGCAACGTGATCTGGTCGCCCACGCCGCTCAACACCGTCACCGGCACCGTCTCGCGCCTCGTCGAGGAGCCGCAGGCGGGAGGCAGCAACGGTTTCGTCCTCACCAGCCTGCACCTGCAGGCCGACCATGAGTTCCTGCCCTATCTCTACGGCGAGGCGCGCGGCGGCGTCCAGATCGCGCAATATCTGCAGAGCGGATCCCAGAACGTCTTCACGCTGGGTGCGGGCGCCAACCTGCTCCTGAACCGCCGCGTCAGGCTGTCATTCGATTTCGACTACACGCAGCAGAGCGGCACCTACCAGGCGAACGAGGATGTCGGAATGCGCGGCGCGGTGACCAACGCCTACCGCCAGGACCTCGCGATCGTGGCGCTGCACTTCGCCATCTGAAGGCTAGAAGTAGCGCGGCAGGATGTTGACGATGTCGCCGGGATAGACGGCCGTACCGCGGCCGACCCGTCCCTCGATCGAGCGCCCGTCCTCGTGTCGCAGGATCGACGCGGTGCCGGTCTGCGCCCTGTAGGTGAAGCCGCCCGCGATCGCGACCGCGCTCAGAACCGTCATGTCGGGCTGGTAGGGATATTCGCCGGGCTTGGTGACCTCGCCGAGGATGAAGATCGGCCGGTAGCCCAGGATCTCCACCGCCACGCTGGGGTGGTTGAGGATCTTGCGCCGCTCGAGGTCGATCGCGAAGCGCTGCTCGAGCTCCGCCGTCGTCAGACCGGCCGCCTCGATGTTGCCGAGCAGCGGCACGGCGACGTTGCCGCGGTCATTGACCCTGAACTCGCCGGTCAGGCTCGAATCACCGAACGTGATCACGCGCACCCTGTCGCCCACACCCAGCCGATAGGGACCGGGCGAGGTCGCGGGCAGCGGCGGCAGGCCCGATCCCGGCTCGCAGGCCGCGAGCGCAAGCAAGGCTGCGATGGCGACGAGATGGCGGCGCAGGACAGCGAGTGGCATCACGGACCTCTTCATGTCGATCATGAACCGAAGTCGGGCTCGCGCGCAAGCCGCCTCATCGGTCGTCCGTCTCGCTGGAACCGTCCCCGTCCGCCGCCGCCAGCGTCGCCGACCAGGCGATGCTCAGCGTCTCCACCACGGTCGGCCGGTGTTCCGCCGGACGGGTCGCCAGCAGCCGCTCGACCCTTTCCCGGTACGGGCCGGCCAGGGCGGCGGTCTGCGAATGATAGAACCCGATCGCCCGTTTCCAATCGCCGGTCTGCGCGTGCAGGACCTGCAGGAACTGCGCCGCATAGACCGCATTGTGCACCGGATCGAAGGCCGCATCGAGACTGGCGAAGGCGTGCGGATGATACATCAGGTTGATCTGCATGCAGCCGACGTCGATCGAGGCGACGCCCCGCGCCCGCGCCGCCTCAACCCAGGCGATCGCCGACGCCTTGTCCGAGAAATATAGGCCTTCCCCGCCCGCCTGCACCGTCCAGGGCCAAGGCAGCGTTCCGGTCCGCGTCGGCCGCCCGGTCTCGACGTCGCTGATCGCATGCAGCAGCCCGCCGGGCAGCGAGAATGCGGCCTCCGCCCTGGACGCCGCTCCAGTGCACAACGACGACGCCGGCAACGACGACGCGCGCGCGCCATCGCCGGCCGACGCCAGCAGCAAGGCCGCCGCAATCAGCGTGGCAGACCTCCGCCGCACCGGCCTCAAGCCTGGGGAAGGCGTCGGACGACGCCGCGAAGCCGGCGCGCCGCCTCGATCCAGGTGA
>CAXUBM010000020.1:0-16856 GCA_964249235.1 uncultured Acetobacteraceae bacterium
AGTTCGGACAGCCGGTCCAGTGAGAACATCAAGCGCGACGCCAACACGACGTCACACCTCGCTTGGGCAGTCATTCGACGAGTCACGGCACCCTCCCTCAGAGAACGCACCATAGACTCAGAGATCAGCCGGCGACCGTCGTCGCGTGATCAAGAATGACATGACGTAGCCGATAAGATCATGTCATAGGGGATGATCTTTCCGACGAAGGAGGCGTAGCTGTAATTGACCGTGACTTTGTAGCCGCAAGTCGGGGTCGTCAGCGCGAAGTCCGAACTCGGGATGGCCATGCCAAGGGCTTTGGACGAGGCGAAGGTCTCTACCTCCGCTGCGGTACTGCAAAGCGTCTTGTTAATGGCGGCGCAGCGGGCGGCTTGGGTGACGGCGAACTCGAGCGTGCCCTGGGTCCAGAACAGGCGGCCGACCTCTTCAATGCCGAAGATAAGCGTCAGCAAGACGGGGACGACGATGGCGAACTCTACGGACGCGGAGCCGCGGCGCCAACGAGAGGGAAAACGAAAAGCAGAGGCCGACACGCTATTGGACGCGAACGACAGAGGTGCTTTGGAGCGTGAGCGACGTCGGGAACGAGCCGTATTTAAGAAGGAGGGCGTAGGTGGCCTTGGCGGTGACGGAGACGTAAATCCCGGCGACCGCGCCGCTTGTGCACTTTGAGCCGCAAGTCGCGGTGGCCACGCCGGTGGTGGCACTCGGGCAGCCGCAATATTCGGTCGGGGCGGGCGAGGCGGTGATCTGGGTGAGAGCGGTCGCGCTGGTCACGGCGGTGGCGGTGGCGGTGCTGCTGAAGCCGTCGGCCGCGAAAGTATTAGACGTGTAGGCGGCGCCGGAGGCGGCTGCGTTGCAGACGGCGATTGATTGATAGAGCGCCATGCTGAAGTCGGCGGTGCCGACCGCAAGCAGCAGTAGGACCGGCGCCAGAATCGCGAACTCGACGGCGGCGCCGCCGCGGCGATCGGCTTTAAGCCGAGAGGTTGAGAGGATGAGGGAGAGTTTCGAGGTGCGGGTCATTCGACGAGCGCCACGCCACCGTCGGTGACGCCATCACTGGCGCAATTGTGCTGTAGCGTCGCGTTGCCGGAAAAGTTGATGTACTCCGCGACGATCTGCGAGCACGGCGAGCTTCCAATGCCCGAGAGGTCGACCGAGGTGGTAGGAGCGTAGATCGCTCCGGTCAGGTTCAAGGTCGAGCCGCCACTCAGCGCGAGGCTGTTGGTGGCCCCCCCTTTGGTGATCCAGATGGCGAGACCCTCGGTGGCGCCAGAGGTGGGCGCGACGAGATTGAAGGTTGTGTCGCCGCTCGCTTGAATGCTGCCGGGAGTGCTGCCGGAGGAGTTGGTGAAGAGCAACGTCGCATCGGTCGTGTCGATGGCCCAAGTGCCGGAGATTACCAGACTGGCGTCATTGAAGATGTAGATGCCTGGCCCGAAGGTCAGCGTGCCGCTACCCGAGGTCTCGATCTCGCCGCATATCACGTAGGGACTGGGGCTGGCGGTGAAGGTATGGGACGAGGTGTAGGTGGTGGAGTTCTGGTCGCAGCCGGAATAGGTCGGGATCACGCGGCTCGCGTAGGGATCGGCAACGGCCGACCCGTCGGTCTGCAGGGTGTCGGTCGCTGTCAACTTTGGACCGGAGGTGGTGTAGTTTCCTGCGAGTAGGACATTCTCAGCGGTAATGCCGCCGGTGCCTGAGAGCGCCGTACCGTTCGTACTGGTAGAATTGTTGTCGAAGTTGCAGTTTTGGAGATCAATGTTAGTCGTTCCGCTTGTGGCCACTCCGGTGCCCGACGTCGCGAGCGCTACGACGCAGGCGCCGGCGTTGACGTTGACTACGGCGTATGCCGAGACTGTTGGGACCCCGGCGAGGAACAGTCGACTCAGGGCCAGCGTCTGCAGCTTGGTGATGGTCACCTCGATCTCGCCGGCCACTCCCTTGTGGGCACCGGTCGCGGGCGGCTCGCTGACCGTGACGGTCACGCCGCCGGTTCCGTTTACGAAGCCGTTAGTCGCAGCGACTCCTTGGCCTTCGGTGGTGATGTTCCCGTCGGTACTCGTGGACGCGATGCCGGCGGACAACGCGGCCTGGTCGGCTGCGGCCTGCGCGTGGGCGTCCGACAGCTCCCAGGAGACGGCGTCGATCGCCAGGGCGGCGAAGCCAATCAGCACGGGCATCAATATCGCGACGAGTGTCGCCACGCCGGCTGAGCCGTCCGAACGGATGCTTCGCGGCTTTGCGGCCCGGGTCGGTGGATTGGTCATGTGGGTGTCTCGGGGTCTGCTGGTGGGCGACCTGCGCAGGCGGCGGAAGAGAGCCAGGAGGGTTATCGAATGTAGCCGTTCTGCCGCAGAATGTTAGGACGCTCGACAAGCCCACCAGTTAAATTTCGGTGCTGGAGCGTCGAGGCCACACTGAGGCTGGGCCTTGGTGGGCCTCGTCAGGCAAGGCTACGGTGACAGCGGCGGCAAGCCGAAGAGGAGCGTTGTCAGGTCACGGCGGCCTGGTGAGTCCGGGCATCCTGCTGAGATGGGCGTAACTGGGCGTTGTTGCGCGGACCTGAGTTTAAGCCTCAGGTTTGCTCATCCAGGTTGCTGTGTCAGCGCCGACGAACGGAGACCGGCTTGGCGACGCGGAGCATCCGGTTGAGCACTGCTATGCCGATCGTCGCCTCTCCCGGCTGGGCAGTCGACGTGCGGGCGCGGAGTCTGGGACCGATCAGGTGTTTGTAGCGGCCGATCGCGGTCTCGACCTGGTTGCGTCTGCCGTATCCGGTCGCCCTCTGCCAGCCGGTGCGGCCGTTCTCGGCGATGAGCTGAACGCGGCGATCGCGTGTGTTCTGCAGCTGAAGATCGTCGGTGCTTGTCACCGCGGACGCGCGCGGCGGGATGACGACGTCCGGCAATGGATCGTGCTGTCGGTCCGCGGCGGCTCGGTAGGCCGGATCACCGTCATAGGCCCCGTCTAGGATTGGTGCAGCGAGGAGGCGGCGGCCTGATAGCCTGACGCCCAGAGCCCGGCTACTCCGCCCAGATGCCATCCAAGCACCACGCCGCCCGCCGTCACCGGATCCCGAAGGCGCGCTACCCCGTCATGAACTGGCCGGAGTATGAAGGCGGGGCTCCGCCGGTGCGGCGACCTGACGGTCCGGCTCAACGAGGCGGCACTCGACGGGTAGCAGGCGCCGCGCCGGAAACAACGTCGCTCGGCTGCCTTCAGGCTGCGCCGGCCCTGCAGCAAAATATCGAGCAGGTGCCCGTGCTGATTAACCGCACGCCAGAGATAGTGCAGCTTGCCGCGGATGCGGGTGAACACCTCATCGAGGTGCCATTTGTCTCTACCGAAGCGCAGGCATCGCGGATGCTCTCGTAGCTTACCACCACGCTCCATCGCCAGGATCAGCTTTACGTCGTGCAAGCTCAGGCCGACGCAGCCATACCGCGTGCCGGATGATCTCGGTCGGATAGCGGAAGCCGCTGTAAGGGTTTACAGGCATGCGTATCCCAGCAGAATGCCAGGACCCACCAGGCTGCCGCAACCTGACAACGCCGCCGCGACCCCTCCGTTGAACGGAACCGACCGATTCATCAGCTTACTGGACGAATAATCGTCAGGGGGACACAATCCGAACACTTCATGACAAGTCATGGTTGGCTCTGGCCCGCTCTCTTTCGTAACGATGATGCTCGAAGGATGTTCGGGCGAGCGGGAGATTGGAAATGGAGGAGTTGCCTCTCACTTTGACTGAGGAGATGCAAGGCGACGTCATCGCGCTGCTCAGTGACCTGCAGGGGATCTCCGAACTGGAGCAGACCCCTGAGACGCTAGATTTGCTTCAGGCCGGGGCTGCGATGGTGGCCTACCATGTCGGGCGCTTAAGACAACGTTTGAGTTGGTGATGCAAATCAGCATCAGATCCCGTAACGCTTTAGGATCCGAGACGTCGATCCGTGCTTGACCCGACTCGCGACATGCACGACGCGCGTCGGGGTGACCGCAGTACAACGCTTGGCCTCGCGGTTCGGCGCCGTGCGGAGTGCTGCCAATCCGCCGTTGAGGAACCTCCAAGCCGAGCTCGATACCAGCCTCTTGGTCGCGGGGCGCATCAAACCGATCCGACGAACTTTAATCGCGTTCGGTCTCGCAAATCGGGCCAGGAACGGAGGCGCAACATTCGCCTTTTTGGGCACCTTCATCCTTTGACTCATGCCGTCGGCTGGTGCGAGTGATGGAGAGATCGCTTGCTGCGGCGCTTCGAGGATAGCGCGTCGGCGGCAATCAACCTGATGCGCTGCGTACGCGAGACCGGCAGCGCCCAGCGGGAATTTGACGGCCGTCGCGGCCCCGAGACTCTGCTGCGGCTGCTGGTGACCGCCAGGCCGAGCCTCACGCTGGCCGAGATCAAGGCGGAGCTGCACAAGGATGCTATCTGGAAAGGTGCGGTTGCACGGGCCGGGCATAGTCCGAAGGTGACCATGCTGGCCGGCGGTTCAGCTCCGATGAACGGAGACCGGCTCTTGGTAACGCTCGCCATCCGGTTGAGCGCGGCCATATCGATCGCCGCCTCGCCTAGCTGAGCGATCAATGTGCGGGCGCTGAGTTTGGGACCGATCAGACGCTTGTAACGGCCGATCGCGGTCTCGACGTGGTTGCGTCTGCCGTATCCGGTCGCCCTCTGCCAGCCGGTGCGGCTTCTCTCGGCGATGAGCTGAATGTGGCGGTCGCGTGTGGTCTGCAGATCGAAATCGTCGGTGCTCGGCACCGCGGTCGCACGCGGGATGACGACGTCAGGCGATGGATCGTGCTGGCGTGCTGCGGCGGACCGATAAAGCGGCTCACCGTCGTAGGGACCGGCCGCCGTCACGCTGGCGATCGGGCCCTCCACCTGCCGGAGCAGAGCCGGTGTCTGCGCGGCGTCGTCGGCGTTGCCGTCAGTCAGCACATGGGCGGCGATCCCGCCGCTGCCGGCGTCGACCGCGAGGTGCAGCTTGCGCCATTGCAAGCGTGCTCGACCGTGCTTGGCGGCCTCCCACTCGCCCTGGCCGAACAGCTGTAGCCAGTGCTGTCCAGCACGAGGTGGACTGGGGCGTCCGGGCCGCTCGGGGGTGACTGGCGAAACCGCGACCACGACCGGACAGGATCGTGTGGTCGGGAAGGGCCCGCTCAAGCCCGAGCAGGTGCAGCACGCGGCATGTCTTGCGCGAGACGTCTCTGTCGCGTCGTTCGCAATTGGCCGTGAACTGCATTGTGCAGCGGTCGCCAGAAGAGGTTACGAGTACTCGCGCAAGGTGGCGTATTCGACGCACGCAAGGCTCGTGCCAAGAGCAAGCGCGGCGCATCTACACGAACAGTTGGGGAGAGGTGGTTCGAGATTGAAGTCAAGCCATCCCGCTTGCCACAGCTCCATCCCCTCCTGGAGTTCCGCTCGCCAACGTCTTTTGTGTTCTCGCCGCCAACTCCTCTCGCGTTCATAGACCCACTGAATGCAAGCCTTGCGGTGCGAGCGTTACGTGTAGGGCAAGCCATTGGTCATCCCACAGCGTCCTCCTAATACTCAGCTGTAGGTCTTCGTGGAAGCCGAGCGGTGAACCTATACGGATCGGGTCTACCCAACAAGAGCGTGAGGCCAGCGTTACGGGCCGTTCTTTGTTATCATTCGGCTGCAATTGGCGGTCTGGTCATAACGATCACCATCTTGGGACGCGACCGAAAGGCCCGAGCGGCCTTGTTAGGTAGCAGACGCCGAGCCGGTAGAACTTTGGAACGCCTCGATCACCATGTGCGGGCGTTGATCGAGCCTGTTACTTGAAGAGCGACAGACGGTGGCCGAAGGCTGGAAAAGGAGGGTTATATCAGTTGCGACTACGCTGGCGGCCTGTTAGCAAGTCAATGGGCATTTTGGCTAAGGCGGAGCTAATTGTGTTTCCCTCCTGCGTTCCGGCTGATTTGCGCGAGACAGTAGTAGAGGCCGAGCGCCGGCCTGTCGCCTCATCGCACTTGTGCGCTGCGCTCAACAGTTTGGCGGTTGGAATCCTAACTTTTGATAGAAAGCTTCATGTTGCATACTGTAATGAACAGGTCGGCACTATTTTAGAGTTGTCGCCCTTAGTCGCGCAATCAGCCCTCTCGCTCCTCCAGGTTCTTGAAGGCAGCCCACTCCTTGACGAACATGTCATACAGCGTGTGAAAGGGAAATGCATTGCCACTTTCGACACGAGCGCTTCTCAATGGGACGTTCTGCTCGTCGCCTCGCGCGGGAATACCCGTTCGATAAGTGTATCGATCCGCTTACTCAGCGACGATCATTGCATAGCTTCCTTCGAAGACATTACGGCGCGTCTAGCAGCTGAGGCTAGCGCGGTAGAACTGGCGTTGCGGGATCCGCTCACCGAGCTACCGAACCGCTTGCTTTTCGAGAAGAAGGTGGTCGCCGCGCTGATCGAGGGCGGGGAGGACCGCCTTGTAAGCGGCGGACGTAAACAGTCGGCTGGCGAGTACGCAATCCTGCTTATTGATCTCGATCGTTTCAAGATCGTAAATGACACGCTTGGCCATCCGATTGGCGACGACCTGCTCCGCCTTGTCTCGAAACGACTGCAATCAATGGTGCGGCCGCTTGATGTACTCGCACGGCTGGGTGGAGATGAGTTCGCCCTGCTACTCTCACCCGCTCCGGAGCGAGGAGAGCTCGTAAGACTCGCGACTCGTATCGTTGACATCCTAAGTCGCTCGTACTTAGTAGGTGGTCATATAGTAAGTGTGGGCGCGAGTGTAGGGATCTCAGTTGCGCCTCACGACGGGAGCAACTACGAGGAGCTCCTCCGAAGTGCTGATTTGGCGCTTTACGACGTGAAGAAGTCTGGCCGTAGCGCGTTTAGGTTCTTTACTAAAGAAATGGACGTACGCGCTTTGGCTCGACGCTCATTAGAAGTCGATCTACGGAAAGCTCTCGCCTTGCGCGAGTTTGAACTTCACTATCAACCACAGATCGATCTCGAGACAAACTCGATCATCGGGTTCGAGGCACTGGCACGCTGGTATCATCCCGAGCGCGGCGTCGTCTCTCCGGCGGAATTCATCCCGCTTGCAGAGGAAATAGGGTTGATCACTCCTCTAGGCGAGTGGGTGATCCGAGAGGCCTGCTGTGAAGCTGTGCGATGGCCAAGTGACCTTTCTGTCGCTGTTAACGTATCGCCGCAGCAGTTCGAGGATGCGAGTAGGCTTGTCAATGTGGTGACGAAGGCGCTTGCGACGTTTGGTCTGCCTGGCAACCGGCTTGAGATCGAGATCACTGAAAGCGTCTTCTTGCGCAACGAACAATCGGTGTTGGCGGCCTTGCATCGCTTCCGCGCCCTAGGCGTACGCGTGGCTATGGACGATTTCGGCACGGGCTACTCGTCGCTAAGCCAGCTGAACAGCTTTCCCTTCGACAAAATCAAGATTGATCGGTCGTTCATAGCCAGCTCGTCCGGAGTAGATGGCGGCGAGAACGCAGTCATTCGGGCGATTACAGCGTTAGGCGTTAGCCTCGGTATGACGACGATTGCAGAAGGCGTCGAGACTGCGGAACAACTCGCACGGCTTCGTTTCGAAGGGTGCGGCTCTGTTCAAGGATATCTCTTTAGTCGCCCCGTGCCGGCTGGGCAAATCTCCGACTTGATCTCGCAACTTACTAACCGTCATCTCGCCGTCGTAGGTAAAGAGTGCCCATGATGTCCTCCCTCTTCCGTGTGCTCTATTGTAGCCGTAATCGCGTGGCCAATGTAGGACGCGGGATCGAGCCAGACATCAATCGTATTTTGGCCGCGTCTCGTCGGAACAACTCCCGTGAGAGTATCACAGGCTGCCTTCTTTTCAGCGAAGGCTGTTTCGCCCAAGTCCTAGAAGGGTCGCGTGAAGCCGTTGAACGAACGTTCGAGCGTATCCAAACCGATGATCGGCACAGCGACGTGATCGTCCTTCAAGTCGGTCCGGTCGAGGAGCGCGACTTTCCAGCCTGGTCGATGGCGTTTGTCGGTTGCGCGGAAGGAGGCACCCTTCTTGGCGGTCCCGTTTTGGCGGAAGCCCGTTCGGGGCATTCAAGCGCTGGAGCCGAAATCCTAACCATTCTCAAGTCGGTGGTGGTGCATGAGACCGAGTGGTCAGCTCCAGCGCCGCAAGCGGCACACCCAAATCCGATGATGTATCTGCAGGACGGGGCTGAGCCACAAATCTCACATTCGTCACGGCGCGACTAATAGCAGTAAATCTGGTCCGCGGAAGCGTTGGTGCAGCTATGAGGCGATAGCCTGTCGCTGGTGACCAGGTACTCCGGCCTGATGCAGTTCAAGCACCACGCCGGCCGCCGTCATCGCATTCCGAAGGCGCGCTACCGCGTGACCAGTGGCCCCGCATACGAGGTGGGGCTCCGCCGACGAGGCGACCTGACGTTCTGGCTCGACGAGGCGGCGCTGGGCGGGTGGCCAACTCTGCGGCCGCTACGGCTGTGCTCAAAGAGGCCTTGTCGACACCGTCGGCACAGGTCGTTCTGGCGCACGTCTGAGAGATGGAAAGCGGCTGCCTGTTGCGTTCGGTTCGGGCCGCGGAAGGGAGCCATTCATCCGCACCACGAAGGAGCACCTGGCGTCGCTGCCGACCGGCGCGATCGGTGCAGGTGGTCGGCGTTTCGGGAACCCGGCGTGACCTGATCGGCCGATTGTTCGATCGCACGATCAAGCGTCTAATTCTTTGGGTGGAGTGAAGACTTGCGCAGGCGTGAGATCTGAGTAAGCATTACGGATATGGAACAAGAACGATGCTCGTGCTGTCGCCGCCCACTCTTCGTCATTCGCTACCCGACAGTGAACGGGCCGATCTGCTCGACATGTGAGCTCGTCGAGACGGCGCGCCTGCGGGTCGCGAACGACCTCCTCTTCGTCGACTGGCCCGTAGGCGATCGGTTGAGATAGGAATGAACGGCGTGCTCGGACTTTCGATCTCGATCGCCGCAGGACTCGCAGCCTGGGTGCCGTTCGGCGTCCTTTTGCTAACGTTCCCGACCGGAGCGGGGGTCCGGAAGACTGGATGGCGTTTAGTTCGTCACGCAGGTAGGACCGGTCACTTCGGACAGGCTGATGGGGAGCCGCAGCGGCCGTGATCCGATCCGTCGCCGGCCCGTGCAATCAGGCTCGTGTGATCTACAGCAGGTTCTGTCCGAGCTGACATGAACGTGCTTCCGCGGCGCGGGGAATTTTGTCAACCGTGCTGGCTGGGTAGGAGGCCAGCGTGGATGGCACGGACGCTCTCGCGGGACCTTTGCCCGGGTGTCATCGCGGCGGTCGACGGCAGGATGTCGCGCAATGCAGCGGCCGAGCTCTTCGGGGTTGTATGCGAGAGGCACCCTGACGTGGGCCGACGTGGACAAGGCTACCTTCTGTCAGGCCCGCCTAGCTGCGGGAAGACGCTGTTCGCCCGTGCGATGGCGACGACCTGCGGTGTTCCCCTGATCACCGGCTCTTACGGAGAGTGGCTGTGGGCTCAGGCGGCGGTCACCAGGGTTCGATGCTCAATGCCATGCGCAAGTCCTTCGTCGACGCCAAACAGAAAGCCCCCGCCATCCTGTTCATCGACGAAGTCGACAGCGATTAGTGGCCGAGAGCGGCCAGTCCGCTGCCCGTCGGCTGGAACGCGCAGGCGGCCATTCACGCTCGCTAAGGATCCGACCGCTTTCTGAACCACGCCGAAGTCCAGCAAGCCCCGATTGTGGCGGCGGTCACCGGCCGCGATGGGTCGCTTGCCCGCCGAAAGCTCGAGCCGTGCGCCTCCGCCAGAACCCGTTCTGAACCTGCTCGGTGACGACGCTCGGCTGATCGAGATGGATGAAGTCGCCGTATGCGGCACGACGACGCTACTTCTTTTGCTTGCAAGGGCAGCGAGGCGTTCTGACCTGCCTTCCAGGTGGCTTCTTGCGGTGCGGGTCAGGCCAGGGTCGACGGCTATTCTCCGGGCGCTCGCTGAACACGACCAATCGACAACGCTCAACGGGTGAACGCGAGAACTTCAGTATCCCAGCGAGCGACCGAGAGGGGAACGGACACGGTCTTCGCCTTCACGGTCACTTGGAAGGTCGTGTTCGTGGTGAGGTTTTGTACCGTGTAGGTGCCGTTCGGCAAGCCGCGAAGGGTGGCGAAGCCACTTGCCGCGATTGCCGAAGGATCAGTCGCCGTAACGATCAGTCGGTCGTTCTGGTCATAGAAGGCAGCGCCGGTCAGTCCGCCGCTGAACTGCAAGGGCGCCTGGAAGGCCTCGACCGCCGCGGTCGTCGTCAAAACGGGGGCGATGCTGATCAGCTTCTTCATCTCCGTGCTGGAGATGAGCTCGGGATGCTCAAGGATGATCCAAGCCGCCGGCTTGGCGCTCGCCTTCAGGCTCGACAGGGCGGCGTCGCTGACGAAGTAGTTGACCGGGACGCCTTCGTTCTTGAGCGCGTAGAGCAGGCTCGGATCGTAGTACGCCTCCACGTACGGGTTCCCGGTCGCAATCTGCTGCTCGCGGGTGCGCTCGGCGTTGATCGAGTAGTAGACAGCCATGCCGAATGGAGCAGTCGGCACGATCGACGTCATGAGGCTCTGGACCGTCGGATCGACGGTTCCCGCGTCCCAGTAGTCGCGCGACATGAACGACATCGCGCGGCGGACCGTCCCTTGGCGGGTCGCGATATGCGCCCACGAGCCTTCCAGCCAGGCACGCTTCAGCAGCTTCAAGCCCTTTTCCTGCTGTTCGGCGCTGCTCAGGGTCGGGTTGAAGTAGGCGATCGCGCTCCAGTAGGCGCTGTCGTTCGCTTCGAGGTTCGCACCGTTCCGCAGATTGGGCTCGCGCGCGGCCGCTTCGGCGTATGCGCCGACGCCGTAGACCGGGTCCTGGCCGCCACGCCCGATCTGCATGGACTGCTCGTCCCACTCGCAGACGTAATTCTTGGTGGGGATCGCGTTCGAGATCATGCGCTGGTCTATGCCGTAGAAGCGCAGCAAGGCCGGCCAGAGGCTGCACTGCTGGATGACCAGGCTGCTCTCGCCGGTGCCGGACTGCACGTCGGCCTGGAGCGCCGACAGGAAGTGGGCGTAGCCGCTCGAAAGGTAGTCGTTCCACTGCGGCATGGCATTGGCAATGATCCACGCCGACTGCTGGCTCGTGCTGCCGGAAGGCACACTTACTTTCTCCGCCGCTTCGAAGGCGGAGATGAGGGCCGGGTTGTAGCCCATCTCGGTCGAGATGCCGGGCTGGGCGGTGCTGAAGTCGGACAGACCGATGCCGAAGGCGCCGCTCAGCGCGGCCGTCTGGCCCCAACGGGCTGCGGCCCAGTCGCCGAAGACGCAAGAACTCATGCCTGTCGGACAGTCACTTTTCGCGAGCGGCATGAGCGGGCTGATGTGACCCCAGCTGCCGCCCCAGGGACGGAAATAGGTCGGCACGGAGCCGCCGTCGTTCGCCATGATCAGCAGACTGGGACGCGCCTTGATCCAGGCCACCCAGGCCTGGAACTCGGGACCGGCCTCGAGGCCACTCACCCGATCGGCGGCGAAGTAGCTGCCGTCAGCCGCGGCAGGCTCGCTTGCGAAGGCGGAGGCCGGCTGCGCGGCTTCATAGGTGTCCTCCCAGCGCTGGGCCTGCGCCATTGGCACGATGCCGCTGTTCGCCCAACCCCATGCCGCACCACGGGCATTACCCATTGTCGACGCGTTCGTGAAATGGGTTCCGCTCTGCCAGAACCATTGGGCGGGATCGAACCCGTTTCCCGATCCCCAAGAAAGCTGGAAGATCGATCCGGCGTATGGAAGGGTCGTGTAGCTGGTCAGACCGACCTGACCCTGGGCATTCACGGTCGAGGTGGCGAGAGCGTAGGGCGCTTGAAGGCCGCTAACGAGAGCCGCCAGAATGACACATTCACTAACAGAAGATCGCAGAATGCGGCGCAGGGAATCCGACGTCATTGTTCTACCTCACGGACGTTGAGGACCTGATCCAGCCGGATCTAAGTCTTCTGACCAGCTCGAGAGACGAGAAGCCGACGTCGAGTGATGCCGAGCTTCAGTCCCCATCGTCCGTCCTATGGAAAACAAAACGTTTGTAATATGCTAACATTATTTCGCAGGTGATTTGTGGCGTCACTTTCGATCGGCCGGGGGAAGATCAGCCCGAGAGGAACTAAGGTCGTCTCCACTCGCCGGGACAGCGCCCTCCAACCCCGCACGCCGACGACGGCTGATATGGTCGCAATGAATGCGGCCGGTGCTAAGCAGCCGAAGATGGCCGAGCGCTGACGGTCCGCTGTGGAGCAAAAACACGGGTAAGAGACGTCTACCCGCGCCGGCAGGCATCAGGGTCATGACGTCTGCTCAACGCCATCGGGGCAAGACCGAGAGCAAGACGTCCGAGATTGCGACTAGTTGTTCCGGGAAAAGGGCGTGTGATGCACCGTCTATTTTGAATGTCGTGACGCGGTCCGCCCAGCTGGCTGCGCAGTTCTGCCCAATAAGGCTCCGGCTTGAACGGATCGAATTCGGCATTGATCTCGAGTACCGGAACCGTGCCACCGGTCCAGTAACGCTTCAGGTCGGTGGCCTTCGCCGCCGCTCGTTGCATGGCGAGCGTGGCCGGGTATCAGCCGGCGAGCCAAGGTGTCGGATCATGATCTGGCGCGAAGAAGGCCCTACGTAGCGCCACCAGTCGACGGAGGAGGCCTGCGCGCTCCCCGACTTGGCTCTGCGAGAATACCGAAACCTTCTGCGTGCGGCGGCGGAGCAAGCTCAATGAAGGATTGAAACCAGAGATCAAGCGTTCAGCACCGGTAGCGCAAGCGGGGCAGACCGGACGCTTAGTGTGCGCATCGGTCGTAGCGGGTTGCGATGCGGTGCCAGTCCTTGAGGCGCCCGAACGCGTTCTCGATGCGATGCCGCTGTCGGTAGAGCGTGCGATCGTAAGGGAATGGCCGCTTGCGGCTTCTCGTGGACGGAATGCAGGGCGCGATGCCGCGTGCGGTCAGAGCGTCGCGATATCGGGCGCTGTCGTAGGCACGGTCGGCAAACCAGTTCGCGCGCGACGGGTAGATCCGCGAGCATGATCGCCGCTCCGACATGGTCGCTGGTCTGGCCCGCGGTGAGCAGCAGGCGGACCGGCCTGCCGTGTCCGTCGCAGACGGTATGCAGCTTGGAGTTCAGGCCGCCTCTGGTGAGTCCGATGAAGTGCGGAGCAGCCCCCTTTTGACCAGGCTGGCCGCGGTGCGGTGCGCCTTGAGGTGGGTGCCGTCGATCATCAGCCGCTCGGGCACGCCCTCCTCGGCGACGAGCGCCGCGAAGATGCGGTCGAACACGCCGAGGCGGCTCCAGCGCACGAAGCGGTTGTAGAGCGTCTTGTGCGGTCCGTAGCCGCGCGGCGCGTCCTTCCATTGCAGACCGTGCCGGATCACGTAGACGATGCCGCTGATCACCCGGCGATCGTCCACACGACGCAGGCCGCGCGACACGGGGAAGAACGGCGCGACCCGGCGCATGTGGGCAACCGGCAGCAGCAGAACGTCGGGCATCAGACACCTCCGACACCCTCACAATCATACCGCATCGAGCCTTGTAAAGGGTCCTGAGCTTAAGGGTAGGATGGGACGCGCTCGTCATAACGTGAGTAGCGTCGTTTGTTTGGCGACGTAACATTGAGGCATGTCGACCGGCTCGCCACAGGCAACAGCGTTGGAGCTCATCACAGCAGCAGGTCTGTGGGCGCTTGTTTCCATTGGTCAGGCCATTGCCCAACGTATCTGGTTGGAGCGCCTGGGATCAGGTAGACCTGGCGCTCCTTCACGAGCCATAAACGAAGAAGGAGCGCCACCGCCCAGCGGTCAGACGCTCCTTCCTGCCCAAAGTGCCGCGGCGTAACTCGCGGCTCGGGCAGACTGCCGCGGCTGGTTTGGTGTTGCTAGCGAAATAATCCTGCAACGAATGGCGAAGGCCGGAGAAAAAGAAGAGCACCCAAGCTGAGCCGGGCGCTCTGAGTTTGGAGGAAACCAACCACACGGCGCTGTGTAGCTGCGGATCAACTTGCATGAAGCGTGCCGGTGAACCCTGAGGCTGCTACCGCCCCGGCTTCTCCTTCGGCGATCCGGCAGCGGCGATTTCGTTGACGGATCGCCCCAGCCCTTTTGCAGGCCGCGCGATGGCGGAAGGCGGAATCGGCGGGTCATGCCCCTTTCCCCTCCGCGATCGCAATCGGATCGAAGTCTCCGACGAGGTCGCGGATCAGGGACGAGCCGATCCCGACCGCCCGCGCCAGCCCTCCCAAAGCCCGGCCATCGCGAGCGGCGCTCCGTCGACCCGGGCGAACGCGTGGGGCTGCTTACAGTCGGGGTCTTGTCCCATTCGTAGAAGGCGTCCATGGGCACTAGGAAGCGCCTAGCTGCGAAGGCGCCGCGGAAAATGCCCGAGGACGCGATCGTCTCCGCGCGGGCGTTGATAGGCCTCCGGCCGCCCTAAGCGTCTTCGTGACCGACGGGATCAAGCCCCAGGCGAGAGCGTCCAGACGGCGCTCTCCGGTCTCAGGAAGCCGCCGGATGACGAGCGCCGGCTGCGTCGGTGCTACGTTCCAGCTGAGCGCGTGGTTCGGCATGGCACCGAGTGTCGCGAAGATCTGGCGGACGCGCTCGAGCGGGAGGGTTGAGGCGAAGCGGCCGCACATATCTCATGATGCGACTGCAGCCTTCCTAGTGATAGTAGCCAGGACCTGGCCCGGGATGGCCGTAGCCCGGGCCATACGCATGATGATGGTAGCCCCACCACCCGTAGCAGCCGCTCAGCGCTACGGAGAGAGCGCCAACGACGGCTAGCCGCAGAACACCCAAAATCTTGCTGCTCATTTGCGCCTCCAATCCTGAATAGGCTTGCGGCACCAGTGCGTCCGAAGTCGGGCAGGATTGATGCGGGCTGTAACTGGCCTCGGATCGGAGAAGTTAGTTCGGCAGCACCAGGGGTGGCGTGACCAGCCGCGAGCTCGATGCTCTCAACCGAGCCGAAGGATCGGGCGGCCGGGGCTCGCCTCGGTCCTGACCCACCGACGTCTCCTGCGTTTGTGGGTCCTAGCGACCTCGGCCGTAGTCCGGCCTGCTGCCACTTCAGAGCTCGAGCCTCGGACAAGTGTTGCTCTTGCGCAAATCCAGCGGTTATTTCGTTGCCCGCCCGCATCCGCTTAACGCTCGGCCCTCTATCCTCGTGGCGGCAGGTCGGGGGGCTTAGATGAGTGTGAATGACGTCGAAATCGGACGTCCGGCAATTCGGGGGCCCTTTACTGCCGAGCAGCTGAGCGTTCTTTGGGCTCTTCAGATACAGGATCATCGATTGTCGCTCGAGCGAGACAAGGACGGGCGCGAGCTTGCTGTCATACGGTCATACTGGGCGCCAGACGCCGTCGCCGCGACACTGGCCAAGGGAACGGGAGAAATCTGCCTTCTGACCTCATATCGCGTTCGCGGTGGAGGCACCGAGCCCGAGCTGGAGGCAGCTTTCCCGAGCTTCGCAATGGCGGTGTTTGCCCTCGGGGCGGTGTTTACCGCTCGCCAGCACAGCTGACCTAAGGACGCCTTGCTCGAACCGGAGGCTACTCGTCTGCGATCTCGATGGATCGTCGGTGACGTTGGAACGAACTTCCGCGGTGGATCAATGCTCGCTCGGGAACTGGCCATCCGGAGTCGACACCGTCGATCTCGACCAGCCAAAGGCGTTCGGATCGATCGTTTAGGCCGAAAAGCCCCTTGATGACGCCATGAGTCGTCGTTCCGTTCACGTCGAGGTCGAACTTGTCGCCAATACGCATGGCGGTCACCCGCATCTTCCTAGGAGAGGCCTGCATCTTTGCACACGGGAGCTCGAATCACCAGACATTACATCCCTTTGACCTGCTATACCGTTAACCTCGGTTGAGGACTCCAATCTCGCTGTATTGCATGAGGCTTAGGTCTGAGTTCCCGACGGCTTTGACCTTTCCGTATCGTGGGGCCGTGTATCCGTGCGGACGAACGATCCCGCACCACGGCGGTCGTGAGCCCAGTGCCAGCGAACAGCCAGCATGGCGGGGAAAGTGTGTGGTTCTGACGGTGACACCGGCTGAGTCGGCTGTGTGAAAGCCGGATCCAGAGCGCCACCGTCTGCTCGGCAGCCCTCGGGCGAGTGAAGGAACCCCAGTCGCGGGCCGCTCTGCCGCCGTAGATGGATCTCCTCGAGCTTGGTGACGAGCTAGAGCGGGTTCTGTCCGGCCCGAGTCGAAGGTGCTTTCCCGACGCGGGGCTGATCTGATTCGTCATGCTGGCTGGGTCGGAGGCCAGCATGGATGGCACGGACTCTCTCGCAGGACTTGCGCTCTCGGGTGATCGCGGCGGTGGACGGCGGCATGTCGCGGAACGCGGCGGCGGAGCGGTTCGGGGTCGCGATCGCGACGGCCGTGCGTTGGGTGCACGTGTGGCGCACGACCGGCGTTGCGGCCGCCAAGCCAAAGGGCGGCGACACGCGTTCGCAGCGGGTCGAGGCGTTCCGCGACGTGATCCTCCTCGCCATCGAGGCGCGGGTGGACATCACCCTGGCCGAACTCGCCGACATGCTGCGGCGGGAGCACGGCGTGTCGTTTGCGCGGAGCACGATCTGGCGCCAGCTTGATCGGCAGGGCCTCACGTTCAAAAAAACCGCGCACGCCAGCGAGCAGGATCGACCCGATGTCGCCGCCCGCAGGCGGGCTTGGTTCGACGCAAAGCCTGATCTCGATCCGGAACGCCTGGTTCGACGCGATATGCTACTTGCCGCTCGATGGCTATCTCAACGGCCTGCAGCCGA
>CAXUBM010000021.1:0-9548 GCA_964249235.1 uncultured Acetobacteraceae bacterium
AAGGGGGAGCGGAAGTCCCCTGAGCGAGGCCCTGGCGCGGGAGCGTAGCCACACGGGCCTCAGAACCGCCGGCGCCTCGCCGCTTGGCGACGCGGGGACTGAAGGGACTGACGGCCGGCCCAGACCGCACACGCAGCCGAGGGTGAGACGGACAGGGCGCGATCGGCGGCGCCTGGGCAGACCTGACGATGACGACGAGTTGCTGGGCACCATCGCCGTTCGGAGGTTGAACCCGTCCCGCACTGGGGTCGTTTGCCCTGCGCGACAGGACCGCGCAATGGGCGATTCGCTTCGTGATTGGGGCCGCACTGTCCCTGGGCAAAACTGGCAGATGAAGCGTTCAAGTGATAAGGCCGCCAGGATCGGAAAGCAGAATGCGCGCAAAGCGAGGTCGACCGCAGATTTTCCGGTCGGGTCACTGAGGACTGGGCCTTAATAATTGGTCACGCTGCCGGTGTGATCGCCTTACAGGCTTGGGTAATGTTTCTCGTATGCCGAGTCGCTACGAGAAGCAGTACCCTTTCCTGGCAGGTTGGCGTTCCGCGTCGTGCGCGGGGCGTCCGGCCAATCCCTTTGATCCACGTTCCTCTGAGGCCACGGAGTGGGAGGGCGGTCGACTGGCGTCGTGGCTGGCATGTGCAGCAGATGGGGCGCCGGAGCCCGTTTTCAGGACCTCGGCGGACCACCCGCTGCGGACAGTCTGTCACCCCGAAGCGACCGCTGCGCCCGACTTCTGGGACGTGTTGCGTATCCGTGTCGAGAATATCCTTTCATCTGCCAGCGAGACTGCTACCGCAGCTGGTGTTGTTCTTGCGAGACTATCGGCGCCAATTCGAACCTTCCGCTCGATCCGTCAGCTCGCGCCTCCTGACGCATGGCAGGCTGTTCGACGCAGGACGATACGCTCGACGTAACGTCAGCAGCGAATAAGGCGATTGCTGATGAGGTGCCGCCGTGCTCGCCTGCAACTTCGACGTGACAATCTCGCTGACCCCCTCCGATCTCGCCAGAACACCACACGAAGGAGATTGCGAAAGCGCCGTCGTGCCCGTTTCCAAGAAAGGCGGCGCTACCTGCGGCGCGACTCGGGTCTCCTTCGACTTCGCCTCTCTCTGAGCCGAGACAGGCGCGCGTTAAAGAGAGGCTAGTGACAGTGGCTGGACGCCGATTAGGGGACGAGGCACAGGTTCAAGCTTGCCGTAGAAATCGCTCTGCGGCTGGCCATCAGCTCGAACCGTAAATTAGACTGACGGTTTCCGGGATTCCGGACCGCCCAGTGCGCTCACCCATCATCATTGTAAGGTCGTCGTCCTGGTCATCGGGCAGTGTGTCCCCCGCTGCAGCGCAGACCGCTTATTATTGGAGCCTGTCGGCTTCCGTGTCCCGGTGATCAGCTATGGGTGAACACGCGATCTGACGTCTACCATCTTGCCTCGAGCGCTATTGCGGCACCAGCAAGTTGGGCAGGTTCATATCGTAACAGGCCGCTGAAGCCGAGGGTGACCGGGAGATCCGGAACGGACATCAATCAAAGACGTTTGACATCGTTCCGGTAGCGCATCTACCTTGAGGCCTGCCGGGCGGCCGGCTTGGTGTTCGTGAGAACTCTTGGTGCCGAAAGGGACCCGGGGGTCGATACGGTTCGGCTCCCGATTCTTTGGGCAGGAAATCGAATGATGTCTGCCCAGACTGCTGAAATCGTGGAACTAAGGGTCACGCTTCCAAAGCCGAGGAAGGCGCAGAACCAAGTGTACCTGGTGCGTCACGACGGACGTCTGTTCGCGTTCGACGACCTGTTGCTACACGCTCCCGAAGCAGCTTTCTGCGCGGCCATGGAGACTAGCCCAGACGAACCGCAATGTTGGTGGGATGAGCTCACGCGCCAATATCCCAGAGCTGCAGAAGAGACGATTGAGCTTTGCCCGGTGTATGGGACTGTGGAGCCATGTCGCATCTTGGCGTTCACGCCGCCTCGACTACTGGTTTCTAAAATCTGCTCTTACTCTGGAAGTATTTGTCCCGGAGGTTAAGGCGAGTGCCGACCTTCCATGAGGGGGATCAGTTTTCTACTAACCCAAAGCCGGCCGCGTCTAATGACGCTGAGAGCCGGATCAGCGACAGCAACTTAGGCAGCGATCTTAATTAGCGGCGTTCCTGCCGAGTGCGCGGGCGTCTACATAACCGGCGCGGTGGTGCGGGTAGAAGGTGCCTTAACTCCGGAATAGTGAGGCGCAGGCCGGCTTGCCCGGCGCGGGAGAAACCTTTAGTTGCTAATCACAAGTTTGTGAGCGATAGTTCGTTACGGAAGAGCTGGCGTCGGCCAGCCCCGGATGGATTAAATCATGCACGCTCGTGTGTCCCCGTTGAGCCCACAGCCAGCTATGGCACCGTCCTCCAATCCAAAGTGGCTTGCCGAGATGGCCGCCGAGGCGCAGGCCGCCGGCCGAATCGACGACGCACTAAACTTCATCGACCTCACATACGCGGCACTCGACCGAGCGGTCGCGGGTATCAATCAAGCGCCGCCGCTATCATCGCGTCGTTCAACGCCGCCGATCTGCCGTACCTGATCGTCACGCGGCGCGGCGGGGGATGTTTCGTCGTATCCGTGTATCAACCAGCCAAGCGAGGTGGCCGACGCTGTTGCTCTTGCCGACGAGCCGAAGCTCGTCGTTATCAAGCTCGTCAAGTTGGAAGGCGGCACTGTCTCCCGTGATAAGGTAGGTGATGGCAGCGTCGCCCGGGCTCATGATCACCAGCGAGGCTGTTCCGTCGCAGCCTTCGAACGTTTCTGAACTCCAGCCGGCGGGAAGCACCTCTGCGATGGTGGCTAAAGCCGCGTCGATCCGTGCGCTTACTGTGGAACGAGTTTGAACGAGATCCATGGCGGGGGAGAGATCTGTCACGCGCATCTTGCGCCTCCTATGCTCGACCAGCTCCATGCGAGCTGTCCGTCACTACAAACTGGCCTCCAATGGTTAACGACATCTTAAAAAGCCGAATAGCGCAAGTTAACCATTCCGTGAACGTCTGGTGAGCTACGTGGCCTTTTGGAGCTCCGCAGACCTGTTGCGGCAGCCTGAACAGGGACAGGAATCGTGCCAGCGCAGCTGCCGCGTCAGAGACCGGCCGCTTCGTTCGTTCAGCGTGGAGCGTGAGTGATTGGGCGAATCCTCGGTGCGATATTGACTTCACGGGCAAGGACCCTCTGGGGATTACGCATCCGCCAGGTTCAACGGCTGCGGCCAAGCCGCCTGATGGCCACTGTGGGTTTGGTTGCGCGACACGAACCCCAGTAGAGAGACTGGTCGGTTCCTTGCTCGCTCCCATTCGAGCACCAAAGCGACATCCACAGACCGCCAGACTCATCACCTTTTCAGTTCGAGGTGGATAGAAAGAGTGAAGCGCCGAGCCGGATTGATCGCTGACGGCGGAAACGCTTAAAAGCGGCGGCGGTGCAGCTGTTTGCTGTCTCGTCCTCGAGCGGCTTGCCGGCCGTTGTCATCTGACTCAGTCCAGAGGCAGCGGCCAAGGCATTTGACCAATCTGTCGTATTGGCAGCGTTTTCGAGCCAGTCGATCATGGGAACAGACCGAGAGGGCGTGCAGCATCTCAGGGCAAACCCAGTGCCAGCGGGATCGCCGCTACGATCATCACGACTGCCGTGAGCCCGTGGATGCCGAGGGCTCTCGCGGTCGAGCCTTTCGCGGCGAGGACGAGCAGCATGTCGCCGACAGGGATGAGCGCCTCGACGAGCAGGACGATGCCGACCATGCGTGGGCCGCCCCAGACGACCATGGCCAGCACGACCAGCCCTGAAACGACGTCGCGGCTCCCTTTGAGACGGAGCCACCAGACGATGTTCGCGCCGTCCTCGGGGAGCGGCAAGCCGAAGCTCCGCGTCGCTGCCCTTGGGATGGAAAGGTACATGATGCCGATCGCGATGATCCCGACGGCCGCCAGCAGCGCCACCCCGAGTTCAAGCCAGTGCATGACGCTATCTCCTTCAGGCCGATCCGGCGGTCAGGTCACGGCGAACCCGATGACGATCAGCACGGCCGCGAGCCCCCTTGGGACCACGTGCGCGCTGTCGCGCGGCGTAAGGAGCGGTACGGTCACCGACGTGTAGACACAGGTCGCGAGCGCCAGCCCGAACAGAGCGACCGCCGGGCCCCGCTGTTTGGCTTCGATCACCGCATCGACGAGCGGCAGCGCCGCGCCGAGATAGAGCCCCTGGTTCGCGAGCATCAGGTTCAGGAGCAGCCGCTTCTGCCAGTACGGCTCCACGGGGCTCAGCGCGCGCCGGATCGGGCCGACTGCCCCGACCGTGTATTCAACCGCATCAACGAGCATCAGCACCGCCGCGGCGAACCAGATCCACTGCCTCATGCGATCTCCCGCGTCCGCGCCTTCCGTAGCGGAATCATATAATCTAGCGTTGATAGCTTGTCAAGTCCCCTTACTATGCCTGGGCGTCGACGGCCTGACGCTGGGAGATCGAAGGGTGAGCATTGCCGAGCGAAAGGGCAGGCAGCGAGCAGAGCGCGAGCACCGCATCGTCGCGGCGGCGCGCCTGGTCGCGGAACGCGAGGGATGGAGCGCCGTCACGATCCGCCGTTTGGCGGAGGAGATCGAGTTTAGCCAGCCGGTCCTTTACTCCCACTTCGAGAACAGGGACGCGATCGTGGCGGCGGTCGCCATCGAGGGTTTCCGGGAGATCGCGACGGTGCTCCAGAAAGCAGCACGTGGATCGACCGATCACCGGGTCTCCCTCGTGAAGGCGGCCATGGCCTACCTCGCCTTCGCCCGGAAGCACCCGGCCCTCTACGAGGCCATGTTTAACCTGTCGACCGGATTGCGCTTCGCCGAAGCCAACACCAGGCCGGAGCTGACAGCTGCTTTCGACGCGCTTGCGGCTGTCGTCGCCCCTGTGAGCACCGACCTTGAGGTCGCGACCGAGACGTTCTGGGCGGCCCTGCACGGGCTTGCAGAGCTTGCGCGTTCGGGTCGGATCAGGTGCGGCGCGCGCGCCGAGCAGGTGGCGCTCGTCGTTCGCGGTCTTCTCGGGTGCTAGGGTCTGGGCGATCGCTGCACTACCACCCGCACGCATTTCGGTGGCTTGTTCCCAGTGTGCGTGGCCGAACTCGGACAGGCGGCTTCGGGGAGGCCCCGTGCAAAAATGGACGCTGCACCGTCCCGCCCGCCGCCGTGTAGGCGTCCAGCCTCAAGCACAGCGCTTTGCGGTCCTTCGCCGGGATCCGGGCATGAGTCAAAACCCGCCGGATGGTGTCGGGATTGCGCTGCCACGTTTACAACAGCCCGAACGCCCGACTATGCGCCTCCCGGCTTCCGTCGCCGTAAAGACGGCGAGATGGTACAGCGTCAACTCCTTGTTGCGGTAGGCTTGGATCAGGGCAGGGGAGACGTAGGCCAGCCGCCGCACGGTATGGGCGGACACGCCGAACCGGGCCGCGACATCGTGCGGCCTGTGGAACGCCTCGAATTGGTCGGCCGGGTAGATGTCCTGGCGCACGACGTTCTCGGCCAGGCTCGCCTCCGCCTCGTCTAAGCTATCGGCACCCAGCACGCGGGATGGGATGCAGTGCCCCTTTGTGACCGCTTCTGCTCTGGCCGACAGTCTGAGCCCGGCCAGCTTGCGCCCGCCGGCGACGACCTGAAACCGGCCGCTCGCCTTCCTCTGCCGTCCAGCTTCAGTCGGACAGCAGACGAAGCAATCCATGCACCAGAATGGAGGCGGTCAAGTCTCGAAGCCAGCCCCGGCTCCGGTGCGCCGGATGTGGCCGGGCAGGAGATCGGCTTATTTAAGCCGACGTCGGTCGGTCGCGGTGATAAGTGACGATGTTGGTCGTCATCGTTCTTTCGCCTTAGTTGTCGCGAAGTAGCGCCTCGCTGCTTCGCGGGGCCGCGCCAGCGGTGGAGTTCGACGGGCAAAAGCGACTTGGCTGGACCCTGCTGCACGGAGCCGGAACGCAGCGCAGGCGGAGAAAGCTGTTTGGAAGGCGCTTTGGAGGAGAGAAGAGGCAGCCCCCGGCCCCCAACTAGACCAGTCTAGTTGCCGCGAGCGAACAATCAAACAGGCTATGACCCCTGAAGTGAAGGTAACCAAGGCTTCGACTCTGCTACGTTCGACTCAAGGGTTGTGAATCACTCATCAACTCCCGCATGCGATGAGCAAGCACATCCATAGCAAATGGTTTGGTGAGAACATGCATGCCGGGTTCCAGGTGCCCGTGGCTCAATACAGCGTTCTCTGCATAGCCCGTTATGAATAGCACTTTCAGGCTTGGTCGCCCTGCACGCGCTGCGTCTGCCATTTGCCGCCCGTTCATTCCGCCAGGGAGACCGACGTCGGTGACGAGAAGGTCGACCCGCACGTCCGACTGGAGAACCCGCAGTCCGGCAGCCCCATCCGCCGATTCGATGGAAGTGTAGCCGAGGTCTTCCAGAACCTCCGACACCAGCATTCGAATCGTTGGTTCGTCATCCACAATAAGCACGACTTCGTCATGTTCGGCTCGTGGCCCGTTGGACAACTCCGCCGCGATGTCGGCATCGGCCACCTCGCCGTGGTGGCGGGGAAGATAAAGGCAGACCATCGTGCCCTTGCCAACCTCGGAATAGATCTGGACCCCACCACCCGACTGGCGTGCAAACCCGTAGACCATTGACAAGCCCAGCCCTGTGCCCATCCCGATCGGCTTAGTCGTGAAAAACGGATCGAAAGCGCGTGCGATCACGTCCTCTGGCATGCCAACCCCATTGTCGCTGACGCTGAGAGTGACGTATTGGCCCGCCGGCAAGTCTCGGTCTTTGGCGGCACTCGGATCAAGCCATCGATTGCCCGTTTCGATCACCAGCTTTCCCCCATTCGGCATGGCATCCCGTGCGTTGATGCAAAGGTTAAGGAACGCGTTTTCAAGCTGACTTGGATCGACCAGCGTGGCCCATAGACCGCCGCCCGCGATCGGCTCGATGCCGACATCCGGACCTACGGTACGACGGACCAACTCCTCCATGCCGGCCACCAGGCGGTTGATGTCTGTCGGTTTTGGATCGAGTGTTTGCCGTCTTGAGAAGGCCAGAAGCCGGTGTGTCAGGGCCGCTGCCCGTTTCGCGGCGCCCTGAGCGGCGGTGATGTAACGGTCAACGTCCCTGATGCGACCTTGTGCGACCCGAGACTGTAGCAGCTCCAGGCTACCGGTGATCCCCGTGAGCAGATTGTTGAAATCGTGCGCCAACCCGCCAGTCAATTGTCCGACTGCTTCCATCTTCTGGCTTTGACGCAAAGCATCCTCAACCTTTTCTCGCTCGGCTATTTGCTCGTGGAGGCGTGTATTAGCTTCGGCCAGCTCTCGAAATTTCAGCTTCTGCTCAGTCAGATCCGTAATCACACCGCAGAGCAGCGTTTCGCCATCATCGCTGCGCAGCGCGCTGAGTGACATATAGACGGGCACTCTGGTACCGTTTGCAGCGACAATGCTCAGTTCGCGGCGCGTGACCGTGTTGCGGGCACTATCAAGCAGCCTGTCAAAGGCGCTCCAGTCCTCCACTACGATCATAGGCCGGAGCAGTTGTCCGATGATCCGTTCCTGCGGCATGGCGAGCATGCCTGCTAAGCGGCGGTTGCAATACAAGATCGTTCCGCCAACCCCTAGTGTGACGGCGCCTTCCTGGATTTGTTCGATGAGCACGCGGTAAGGGCGGTCGGCATTCGCCAGCGTATAGACGCGGTGCTGCTCTTGAGATCCCCCCACCACAAGTGCGTCGATCTCGCCACGCCGGATTGCGTCCAGCGTGTCCTCACTCTCCCGGAGGCGCTCTCTCAGCTCCTGAATACATCCGATCAGCGCCGCCTTGTCGGCGCCTTCCAGGTCAGGCGGTATCATCGGTCGGCAGTCGCGGGGGTATGAGGTCCAGGCCTCGAAGGACCTTCTCGGTTTGAGAAAGGTCGCCGATGATCCGCCGCACTGGCAAAGGCAGCAGCTTGAGCAACGTGGGCGCTGCAATCACTTGGTGCTGCGCGGCAAGTTCAGGCTGCTGGTAGATGTCGATTACTTCGAGATCGACGTTCCCTTCGAGTTGCTTGGCACAAACCTGGCGCAAATTCTCGATCGCTTGCTGAGATCGAATTGTCGTGCCGGCCACGAAAAGCCGCAGTCTATGGCTAGGCTGACTTACCGCGTCCTCTTTGCCTGTCACAATGATGAAGCTTTGGGTCGTATGTCGAGACCAATCAGGACCTTGTCGGTGTTCGACAGGTCTCCGATGATGCGTTTCAACGGCTCTGGCAGCTTCCGCACCAAGGTGGGTATTGCAAGGATCTGATCACCTGCCGCCAGTCTGGGGTTCACCAGCAGATCAATGACTTCGATCTCGTAACGGCCAGCGAGGTGTGCCTCACAGACGCGTCTGAGATTGGCGATCGCCGTGAGCGATTTGTTGGTTTGACCCGCCACGTAGAGCCGCAGGTGGTAGTGCTCGGGATCGGCGTCGCCGGCCGGGTCTTGCTCTGGAAGCGCGGGATTCGAAGGTATCATTCCGCAGCGCCACGCAGAGTAGCGACAGCAGCACGGTCACTGGCGAGCGTTCCTTCATGGTCATCCTCTTCCGCCAGCAGGAGGTTTGTCTCCTCCTCCTCGGCTTCCAAGGCAGCTTTTTGCTCACCGATTTGGCGCTCCAGCGCATCGCGGCGGCGCGCTAGGTCCCGCTTGCGGCGCTCACCTTCCTGGCGCCTGCGCAAGGTCGCAGCCTGCTCGCGGGCGGTTTGAGTGACGCGAGCTGTTCCGGTGAGCACGCCATCCGGGCCGAGATATGGCTCGATCAGCTCAATGCCGGCATCAGTGATCCGATACTCACGCACCTGGTTGGAGTGGCTCAAGCCACGCGCCTTGATGAGGTAGAGGGCCCGGGTGCGCTCACCATTCGCCTCAAGGTCGTCTAACTTGATCCAGGCATCCATCAGCGACGACAGGCCCTGGTCAGAGCCCTCTGTTCCAGCGCCGTCGGCCCGCAGGCTCGTGAAGAGCGCCGTAATACCTCGGCTCTTCAGCAGGTCCATCATGCGGAGAAGCGTCGCGTGCACCTCTGTGCTCGGGCCGCGGAAGGCAGAGATCGGGTCGACCACCACCACCTCGGGCCTGAAGCGCTCTATGTCGCGGTGCATGCGGGCCAGATGCATCTCCAGGCCGTATAGGCTTGGGCGAGCCGCCTCGAAACGAAGCAGGCCCGCATCGACCCATTTCGTCAGGTTAAGCCCGACCGAAGTGGCATTGCGGCAGATCTCCTGGGCGCTTTCCTCGAACACGAACGCCATGCAGCGCTCACCTCGGCGGCAAGCGGCGTCGGCAAACCGGTTAGAGAAGGTGGTCTTGCCGGTCCCAGCCACCCCCGACAACAAAATGCTTGAGCCGCGGAAAAAACCGCCGCTACGCAGCATGGCATCAAGGCCCGGGACGCCGCTGGAAACGATTTCGGTCGAAGCTGCGCGATCAAGCCCAGACGACGTGACCGGCAGCACGCTGATGCCG
>CAXUBM010000021.1:9648-16092 GCA_964249235.1 uncultured Acetobacteraceae bacterium
TTTCAAGCGTGTTGGCCAGGATAGGTTCTGTTCGCGGGCAAGCTGGCGCAGCTCCGCCAGCAGTTCGGGCTCCAGTCGGACAATTTTAGACTTCGATGCGAAGCTCCTACAAACGCAATAGAATTCTTGATGTTTGCACTTGGTAGAGCTTTTGCACCTTGTCACTAGACGGTGTCTAGCATGCGGGAAGGCGATCGGGCAGTTAATCAGTCAATCGGACGCTGCTGAACCGACCTAGAGGCCATTTGCGCACCATCGGTCTTCGAACCGCCTCGAATACCTGGGATCGTCGCCGGCGTGCCTATGAGCTCTGAGAAGCAGCGGTCGCCCAGAGGGACAAGGCGACCATTTTTGGGGTAACGCGTGGGCCGAAATCATCGCAGAGGGCAAGCTGGATCTTCGGCCTGAACCTGGCGAGTCTGTAGCCAAGCCGAAGGGTGCAAAAACGAGAAATTTAGTTTGAAATCAACGGTCTATTGATCTCTGTCCGCCACGCTTACGGCGGATTCATGCGGGGTGATTTGGCCGTCTTTTCGTTTCATTTTTGCCAAGCATGCAGTTGGACACTAAAGCGGCTAAGATCAAACCGCCGTGCCGTTGCAGCCGGGCCTACCTTCTCCTCGTCGCGTAGCCGCTTGATGGCCTCGGGATCGATCTTCGGCCGTCACCCTCTGAAAGAGCCACGCGCCCTCCCGCAGCGAAGCCCTTCATCCAGGCCGCTGCGCCGATCGCCTCGCAGCAGGGCCAGGACAGGCGCTCTGGCGATCGATGCGCCCGTCCCAGCCGAGGGTGTGCGAGGCCCGGCCGCCACGATCTGTTGCGTAGCACTGTCTTCCGTAACGAGTGTCAAACATTGCTCGGCGGCATCTGGTCAACGTCGTGCTGGGAACGACCGTTGAAATTCCGCCCCGCTGCCGAGCGGTGGCACGGTTGGAGCCCGCGATCCGCAAGTCGCGGTTTGGCACTGACAGAGGCGAGACGCCATCCTCACCTCTCACCAGAACGGCGATAAGATCGCCTCACCACTTACGATCGCCGCGTGAGCCTTTGTCGGAGACAGCATGCCCTGCCCTTCCTCGATGCCGTGAAAAACCTGATGGTGACGGCGCTCGGTGATCGTCTCTCGCCGGGGGTGGCCGACTACCTCGACCTGTTCTGCCCCGATGGCGTGCTGGAAACGCCCTACGTTTCCCCCGGCAGCCCGAGCCGCTGGGACGGGCCTGAAATTGCCGTCTATCTCGGCAAGCTGTCCGGCGTCATCCGACTCGCCGAGTTCACCCTGGTGGCGGCCTACCCGGTGCAGGTTGGCGATACGACCGTGCTGGAGTATGACGGCACGGTCCACCTTGAGAACAATGGCACCCGGTTCCGCCAACGCTACATCGCCGTCGTGACCCTGCGGGACGGTCGCATCGCCTTGTGGCGCGAGTACCTCAACCCCCTGTCGTCGCAGGCCGCCGCATGATTGAAGCCGCCATGGCCGACACGATCGCGCCCTTCCACCTGGCCGTTCCACAGGCGATGCTAAATGATCTGCGCCGCCGCCTGGCGCAAACGCGCTGGCCTGACCCGGAAACCGTGGGCGACTGGAGCCAGGGTGCCCCGCTCGCTCGGGTGCAGGCGCTGTGTGCCTATTGGCAGGAAGGCTATGACTGGCGCCGTTGCGAGACCATGCTCAACGGCTGGGGCCAGCACCGCACGGTGCTGGACGGGCTCGGCATCCATTTCCTGCACATCCGCTCGCCCGAGCCGAACGCCATGCCGCTTCTGATGACCCATGGTTGGCCCGGCTCGGTGATGGAGTTCCACAGGGTGATCGGCCCGCTCACCGACCCCGCTGCCCACGGCGGCGACCGGCGGGACGCGTTCGACCTCGTGCTGCCGTCCCTGCCGGGCTACGGCTTCTCCGACAAGGCCGCCGCCCCTGGCTGGACGGTTGGCCGCATCGCGCGGGCCTGGGCCTTGCTTATGGATCGCTTGGGCTACACGGACTGGGTGGCGCAGGGCGGCGACTGGGGCGCGGTGGTCACTGCGGCACTGGCCGCGTCCAGCCCTCCAGGATGCCGCGCGGTGCACCTCAACATGCTCACGATACCTCCGCAGCCCGGTGACGAGGATAGCCCGGCGCCGGACGCCATGGCCGCCTTCGCCGCCATGAAACGCTTCAGCGCCGCGGAGTCCGCCTATGCCCGCCAGCAGGCGACCCGGCCGCAGACGCTCGGCTATGGCCTTGCCGACTCTCCTGCCGGACAAGCGGGCTGGATCTATGAAAAGCTACACGCGTGGACCGACAACGCAGGCACGCCGGAGCAGCTGTTCAGCATGGACGAGATGCTGGACAACATCATGCTCTACTGGCTGCCGAACGCGGCGACGTCCTCCGCCCGACTTCATTGGGAGAGCCTGAAAGACGCGACCATGGCGCACCGGATCACTCTGCCAATCGGCGTCAGCATCTTTCCCCGCGATACCACTCGCGCGCCACGCGCCTGGGCGGAGCGCTTCTTCACCGACATTATCTATTGGAACGAGCTGGACCGTGGCGGCCATTTCGCGGCTTGGGAGCAGCCGATGAACTTCGTCGACGAAGTGAGGGCCTGCTTCCACTCGGTGCGTTGACCCCGACACCTTTGGCCGCAAACATCCGTGGTCGAGCTCTTCGAGTTGCAGGCTAGCTCCGGTTGATTGAGTCATGGGCGTCGCCTTGACGGAAATCTCAGGCTCACTTGACGGGCCAACGCTTTGGACCAAGCGTTTAGATGACTTGCTAAGACGATCCTCCCGATGAGCGCATCCGAATAACAGCGGCTACAGGAAACTAGAACGTGTCCCCACTGCGTCGATCACGACGGGTCTGGTTCGAGGTTGCCGGGGGGGCCTGGATCATGGGCGAACGGTTCTGGCTAAATGATGCGCGATGGGCGGCGATGAACCGTTGCTCCCGCGGCTCGGCGGCAAACCGCGCCACGGTCCCAGCCGAGAACGGCCCGCGCACGACATTGTTCAACCGCTGGAACCGCTGGAGCGAGAAGGGCATCTGGCAGGCGTTGCTGGCGGCCCTGGCCGGGTGCGACGACTCGCCGGAGGTCGCGATGGTCGACAGCACCGCGGTTCGCGAACACCGCTCGGCGGCAGGGACCTAAAGGAGGGCAACACCGACAGGCTCGGGCGCACGCGGGTGTCCGGCGACCAATAACCGCGCTCGCCGACGGCGCCGGCCGCCTCTACGCCGTGATGCTGACGGCCGGATCCGTGCACGATATCCAGGGCGGCCGCGCACTGCTGGCCAGCGTGCCGCCCATGCGGCAGCTGATCGCCGTCACTCAGTGGATCCGATGAGTCCACACCCTTAGTCTTGCCTATTGATTCTCCAACGTGCGTCTTGCGACGAACGTACGTGACACGCAACGAGTAGATCGTAGCGCCGCCTAGAGTGATGTGGCGGGGCCTCGGCCCTGCGGTTTTTTGCTATGGCCGCGTTATCCATCGTTTAGGCTTTACATCGTAATTTGGGCTCATGAGCCTGAAGTTCAGATGCTAAAGGTTTTTGGCTGTCTGCGAGATCAGCACGATCTGCGTCTCGTCGCAGTGGCCGCACTGATTTGCGTGCTTTCCTGCTTCACGGCTTCGGCACTGTTGTCACGCGCTCAGCGGGCCGTCGGGCGACAGAGCCTGCTCTGGGTCGGCATCGCCTCATTCGAGTTCGGCTGCAGCGTCTGGTCGCTCCACTTCATCGCGATGCTGGCATTCATGCCGAACCTCCGGGTCGCCTACGACGTCGAGACCACGATCGGCTCGCTGGTGATCGCGATCATCGGCGCTATTTGCGGTTTCACTATCGTTACGTTCGGCGAGCGAACGGCGGCAAGGGTGCTTGGCGGAGCGGTGGTGCTGACACTCGCGATTGGAGCAATGCACTACACTGGTGTCGAGGGGATGCGTCTCGAAGGCCGCTTTAGTCTCGATCCGATTACGGTGGCTTGGTCGTTCGCGCCTTGCGCCGCGTTGTGCGTCGCTGCCGTGGCAGCAATGACGAAACTGGAGTCGTTCGCGCGCCAAGCTGTTGTGACGGTTCTGCTCTCAGCCGCGATCTGCTCGCTTCATTTCGTCGGCATGTCCGCTATCCGCATCCACCTAGGCTTGGGTTCGGAGCCGCCGGGCGCGCTGCTGGGGTCTGGCGCGCTGGCATCGGTGGTGGCTACGACGAGCATCTCCCTGGTCCTGCTCAGCTTGGCTCTCTCGATCATGGACCGGATGCTTTGCGACCGCGCTTGCGAGGAAAAGGATCGATTGCGCAAGCTGACCGCGGTCTCGTTCGAAGGTCTGCTGATCGAGAAAGATGGTCTGATCATCGACGCAAATCCGCGGCTGTGCGGATTCGTCGGTCGCTCGCTATCGGAGCTGATCGGCACGCCGGTGGCATCGCTGTTCGCCGCTTCGACGAGCGTCGATGGCGAAGCGGCATCGTGGACGCTTGAGGTTTCGGGTCACTTCCTCCGCAGGGCCGGCGGCGCGCTGATGCCGGTTGAGCTCCTTGCACGGCCCGTCGGTGTCGAGCGGAACAAGGCGACGGCGATCGCGGTCAGGGATTTGACGGCGAGACGCGACAGCGAGGCTGCGCTGCACCGTCTGGCGCACCACGACCCGCTGACGGGGCTGGCAAATCGGGTGCTGCTCGACGTGCGCATGCGCCAAGCCTTCGAATCGACACAGCCGGTGCAACGCGGGGCAGTTCTGTGTCTCGACCTCGACCGGTTCAAGTCCGTCAATGATCTGCTCGGCCATGCTGCCGGCGACAAACTGCTTGTCGAAGTCTCACTTCGAATTACGGCTCTGCTGCGGCAGACCGATACCCTGGCGCGGCTGGGCGGCGACGAGTTCGTCATCATGATCCCTGACGTCACCGACATGCCGGCATGTCAGTCGCTGGCCCAGCGCATCGTGGAATGCATGTCGGAGCCGTTCGCACTGGACGATCAGCACGTCGTCGTCGGCGTGTCGATCGGCATTGCGCGTTATCCGGAGGACGGTCGTAGCGGCGAGGAGCTGCTGCGCTGCGCCGACATTGCGATGTATCGCTCCAAGGAGGAGGGAAGAGCCACCTACCGGCTGTTCGAGGCCGAAATGGACGCCGAGCTTCAGCAAAGGCGGGCTCTGGAGCGTGACCTGCGGGTCGCCATCGCGCTTGAGCAGCTGCAGCTGTATTACCAGCCGCTCGTGAGCTGCGAAACGGGCGCGGTCGAGGGCTATGAGGCGCTGCTACGCTGGGACCATCCGACGCGAGGCTTCGTTTCTCCCGCCGATTTCATTCCCGTCGCCGAGGAAAGCGGCCTGATCCTGTCCCTCGGACAATGGGTGATCAGGACCGCCTGCGCCGCGGCGGTGGCCTGGGATGCGCCGCTTCGGCTTGCCCTGAATCTATCGCCTGCACAGTTCAAGCAGACCGATCTGGTTGCCAACGTCGTGGCGGCTTTGGCCGATACCGGTCTGCAGCCCGCACGTCTCGAAATCGAGGTAACGGAAGGTGTCCTGATCAATAACCCGGAGAGGGCCGTGTCGATCCTGTCGGATCTGAGGGCGCTCGGGATCAAGGTTTCACTCGACGATTTCGGCACCGGCTTCTCGAGCCTGAGCTATCTGCGTCAGTTCCCGCTCGACAAGATCAAGATCGACCATTCCTTCATCAAGGACGTGGGTCGGGACGAGAGATCAACTTCCATCGTACGCGCGATCGTGGCCCTGGCGCACAGCTTGGGTTTGACGGTGACCGCCGAGGGAGTGGAGACGCAAGGGCAGCTCGATCTGCTGCAGGCTCATTCCTGCAACCAGGTTCAGGGCTACCTGCTTGGCCGGCCGGCTTCGGTGGCAAGGCCGACGAGGGCTCGGAACCTGCAGAGCGATCCCCTGCTGGAACGCGCCTCGGCCTGACGCGGCTAGATGGTATCTGATAGAAGCTGCTTTGGAACGTCTGTGCAGACTAGGGTGTGGGCTCATCGGATCCACTGAGTGACGGCGATAGCGAGGCAGATCCTGCGAGTTAGCTACTTGCGGGTAGTCTTGTTGTATCGGGTGGCGATTGCGCGCCAATCTTGGAGCCGGAAGAAGCGCTCGATGAGGTTTCGAGCGCGGTAGGCGCCCGCATCTAACGGCGGCCTCTTACTCTCTTCCTCTCTTCACCGGATCGACCGCAGGTCTGATACCGGGAGCACACCAGGGCGCCTACAATGCCTCCAAATCGTTTATGGACTGCTTCGATTTGCGATCCGCAACGAACTGAAGGACAGCGGCGTCAGCGTCACCTGCTTTCTGCCGAACGTGACCGAGAGCGACTGGTCCGATCTCACTACTACTGACTGACATCATGATGCCCGGAATGACAGGCCGAGAGTTGGCAGACGGGGCTTCCAAGAGGCTTCCCGAACTCAAGATCCTCTACATGACTGG
>CAXUBM010000022.1:0-15602 GCA_964249235.1 uncultured Acetobacteraceae bacterium
ATCCATGGCGAGACCACCGACGCTGCCGCCACCCCGAGCATCAGCGCCGCCCGCGGTCGCCGCCAGACTGTCACCGCCACGATCGCCACGCCGAGATAGAGGAAGGCGGGGCGCGTCAGGATCGCCAACCCGAGCGCCACGCCGGTCGCGATCGCCCAGGCAAGCGACCGGCCGCGTGTCACCCGCACCAGCCCCGCCGTCAGGGCCGTGGTCAGCAGCAAGGCGAGCGTCTCGGTCATCAGGTAGTTGGCGGACGCGAGCAGCAAGGGCGACGTCATCAGGGCCAGCAACAGCGACGACCAAGCGACCCCGAATGCCGAACCGATCTCCCAGATCAAGGCATAGATGACCGCGAGCAGGACGACCTGCACCGCCCTGACCAGCCGGGCCGCCCGCGCGGGCTCGCCCCCGGCGAGCAAGGCGGCGGCCAGGAGCGCCGGGTAGACCGGGGCGAAGCGCATGCCCGATGGCCGGAGACCGTCCTGCCCCGGCGAGGCGAACATGAACCCGTCGGTGAATCGTCCGTGTGCCACGATGTCCTCGGCGATGCCGAGATAGAACGGCTGATCATAGGCCGACAGCGCCTGCACCGGTGCGAGCGGCCACAGCGACGCGAGAACCGCGAGAATAAGCAGCCACGCTCCCGGCCGTCCGCTCGCGATGCGCCGAACTGGCGCCCTTGCCCCGTGCTGGCTCATAATGGTGCACCATGCGACAGCGTCCGCTCTCGGAGCACGACCGGGATGTCTGGCGGGATTTTTCCCGCCAGATCAAGCCGCGGCGCGGCCGCGCACCCCCGGCCGAGCCGGCCGCCCCGCTTCCCGTGGCCTCTCAGCCTGCTCCGGGACCGCTTTCCCGCCCCGTCCACCGCGCCGCGCCCGCGGCACTGGTCATCGGCGACCGCGGCCTCGGGCTCGACGACGGCAGTTGGCGCGCGCTCTCGCGAGGACGGTTGCTGCCATCGCGTCGGCTGGACCTCCATGGCCGCACTGCCGACAGCGCGCTGGCCGACCTTCGGGTCTTTCTCCTGCGCGCGAGTGCCGACCGGCTGCGATGCGTCGAGGTGATCACCGGCCGCGGCACGGGCGAGCAGGGCGGGGTGCTTTATCGTGAGTTGCCTCATTGGTTGAACCGTCCCGAGCTGCGGACGCTGATCGTGGCCGCCCAGCATCCGCCAGCCAACGTGGGAGCGGTGCGCCTGCTGCTCAGGAGAAAAGCCGGGGCGCCGTGCGCCAGCACGCTTCGCGTGACGCCCCGATCCTGGCCAGATGCCGGGCGCCCGAACCGTCAGACTTGAGTCGGCCGGGTCCAGAAGGCGCACCCTCCTGGCGGGGCCTTGGGGCAGAGCCCCAGATCCCTACGGCCAAGCCGCCCAGCTGCGCGTCCCATGCACGAAATACCGCGTCACCCGCTCCCCATTCCAGTGGTAGCGGAGCTGCCGCGCCTGCAGCACCGGCAGCCTGATCCGGTTCGGCCAGAACAGTGCCGCTGCCTCCCCCGCCGGCCACCGCACGCTCGGGTAGACAATCCCGTCTCCGTCCGCGTCGTGAACCGCGCGCCCCAGCACCTGTCCCGGTTCGTAGCGGTCGGGTGCGAGACACTCGGCGCGCTCGCCGCCGCGCAGATCGACCAGCCGTCCCGCCATCCCGCACACCAGCTCGCGGAAGTCCGACTCCCCCGCCGGCTCCTGCGTCTGTCGCATGAAGTTCTCGTGGTGGAACACCGTTTCCGCGATCGCGACCTCGGCCACGTTGCCGCAGTACCAGACGCCGAACGTCCCGTCGGTGAATCGGCTCGGCCGGTCGCGCGAGGCGTGCGTGAAGGCGCCCATCACCAGCGACGCCGTCGGCCCGCCTACCCGCCGCGCGGCCGGAATGAGGGTCAGTTCGCCCACCTGGTCGCGCACCCTGGGGTTGCTCTTGGCCTCCAGCGAGGCGATCAGGTCCCAGTCCGCCGGGTCGGCGATGTCCTCGAAGAGGCTGACCGGCGGATAGACGGTGCGGATGATCCTGTGAGACGTCGGCCAATCAACGTCGACCGTCGCCGGCAGGCTCACCAGGCGCCGCGCTCCGCGTCGAGATAAGCGCGGACATGAGCGATGTCCGAAGGCGCTCCGCCCAGCATCCGGTCGAGCGCCGACTGACCGCCGAAAGCCGCGTTCGGCTGCCTGATCCAGCGATAGCCACGCTCGGGGACGGTAAACATGTAGCGCAGCGCCTTGTGGATCCCCATCAGGTCGCCGAGGCGCCAAGCCGTGTCATGCGGAATGTCGGCGACCTGCCCGGCTTTCCAGCGTTGGAACGTCCGCAGGCTCGGCATACCCAACAGGACTCGTGCCTCTCCTGCATCCATGCCCCAGCGATCGAACAGCCGAAAAACCGCCCGCAGCGATGCCGCGACCTCCTCGCGGGTGAAGCCGCCATCACTCTCTCCATGACGGTCGACCTCGTCGGCGATCGACGTCGCGGGCAGCTCCGTCGTCGTCGCCGCCCCTCTGACGAGCATACCAGATCCTCTCACAAGCAGGACGGACCCTCTCCGCCGATTGGCACAACTATGTGGTCATTGCGCCAAATGACACAAGGACAAATTAGGCGACCGCCTGCAACACGTGTCGCAGCGTGTGAAAGATCTCCGCGATCTGCGCCGGTTCAATGATCAGCGGCGGCGAGATCGCAATCGTCTCCCCGGTGTAGCGGACCATCACGCCTGCCTCGAAGCAGCGCACGAACGCCTCGTAGGCACGTGTCGACGGCGCGCCCGGACGCGGCGCCAGCTCGACGCCCGCCACCAGCCCGTAGTTCCGTACGTCGATCACGTGCGGTGCGTCGTCGAGCGCGTGCGCCGCCGCCTCGAACTGCTCGGACAGCGCCGCCGCCCGCGAGAACAATCGCTCGTCGGCATAGATGTCGAGCGTGGCGATCGCGGCGGCGCATGCCGCCGGATGACCCGAATAGGTATATCCGTGCGCGAACTCGATGATGTTCTCCGGCCCCCTCATGAAGGCCTCGTGGATGTCGGACCTCACCGCGACCGCGCCCATCGGGATCGTTCCGTTGGTCAATCCCTTGGCGCAGGCCAGGATGTCCGGGACGACGCCGAACGTCTCGGCCGCGAAGGCCGCGCCGAGCCGCCCGAAGCCGGTGATCACCTCGTCGAAGATCAGCAGGATGCCGTGACGCGTGCAGATCTCGCGCAGGCGTTCGAGATAACCCACCGGCGGCGGCAGTACCCCGGTCGACCCTGCCAGCGGCTCGACGATCACCGCCGCGATCGTGGAAGCGTCGTGCAACGCGATCACACGCTCGAGCGTGTCGGCCAACTCCGCACCGTGCGCCGGTTGCCCGCGCGAGAACGCGTTGCGGGGGAGGTCGTGCGTGTGCGGCAGGTGATCGACCCCCGGCAGTCCCGGCCCGAACATCTTTCGATTGCCCGAGATGCCGCCCACCGAAATGCCGCCGAACCCCACCCCGTGATAGCCACGCTCGCGCCCGATCAGCCGGGTGCGCGCCGCGTCGCCGCGCACCCGGTGATAGGCGAGCGCAATCTTCAGCGCGGTGTCGATGCTCTCCGATCCGGAATTGGTGAAGAAGATCTGGTCGAGTTCGCCCGGCATAATCGCCGCCAGCCGGGACGCCGCCTCGAAGGCCAGCGGATGGCCCATGTTGAAGTTGGGCGCGAAATCGAGTGTCCCGATCGCCCGGCGCACCGCGTCCGCGATGGGCACGCGCCCATGGCCCGCATTGACGCACCACAGGCCGGCGACGGCATCGAGCACCGTCCGCCCATCCTCGGTCCGGTAGTGCATGCCCTCGGCACTCACCAGCATCCGCGGCTTGTCCCGGAACTGCCGCTGCGCCGTGAACGGCATCCAGAACGCGTCCCGGTTATGCCCAGCGAGCGTTCTCGCCTGACCAGTGTGGGCCTGGCCAAGACGGCTTTCGTCGGGGTGGTCGAGCACGGGCACCTCCTCATGGTCGGGGAGAAGGGTCGGCTGGCCGGACCTTCATTGGCAAGCGTCTACACCGTGCCATTGCGCGGCGCACGCCCGCCCTCATGTCGCGTTCGTGAAACATGCAGCCGAACCCATCAACCCGAGCCAGTCGATGGGCGCGCTTCGCGTCGTCCTGGGCGACCAGCTCAGCGCCAACCTGCCCACGCTGACCGACATCCGGCCCGACGACACCATCCTGATGGTCGAGGTGGAGCGCGAATGCACCTATGTGCGCCACCACAAGCAAAAGATCGTCCTGATCCTCTCGGCGATGCGCCATTTCGCCGCCGCGCTGCGCGCCGCGGGCCACCGCGTTCGTTACGTCACCCTTGACGACCCCGCCAACACGCAATCGTTCCGGGGTGAGGTCGAGCGTGCCGTCGGCGACCTCAATCCCGTCCGCATCGTCGTCACCGAGCCCGGCGAATGGCGGGTGCTGGAAGACATGCGCGCTTGGCAGCAGGCCACCGCCCGCCCCGTCGAGATCCTCGCCGACAGTCGCTTCCTGTGCTCGACGGCCGACTTCCGCCACTGGGCCGGCACGCGCCGCTCGTTACGCATGGAGTTCTTCTACCGCGACATGCGCCGCCGCTACGATCTGCTGCTCGATCGGGGAGCGCCCGTCGGTGGCCGTTGGAACTTCGACGCTGAAAACCGCAAGCGTCTGCCGCCCGGCGTCACGCTCCCTTCCACCCCCGCCTTTCCGCCCGACGATGCCACGCGCGCCGTTATCGAGCTCGTCGAGACCCGCTTCGGCAATCATTTCGGCACCGTCGCCGGCTTTTCCTGGCCGGTGACGCGGGAGGAGGCCGAGCACGCGCTCGCCGAATTCCTTGCCATCCGCCTGCCCTCCTTCGGCGACTGGCAGGACGCGATGAAGGCCGGCGAGCCGGCGCTCTTCCATGCCCTGATCTCGACCTCCCTCAACCTGGGCCTGCTCGATCCACTGTCGATCTGCCGCGCCGCCGAACGCGCCTGGCGGGAGGGAGCCGCCCCGCTCGCGTCCGTGGAGGGCTTCATCCGCCAGATCCTCGGCTGGCGCGAGTACGTGCGCGGCATCTACTGGCTGCACATGCCGCAATACGGAACCCGCAACGCGCTTGGTGCGACGCGGAAATTGCCTTGGTTCTATTGGTCCGGCGAGACCGATATGCGCTGCCTCGCCGATGCCATCGGAACGACTCGCGACAACGCCTATGCGCACCACATTCAGCGCCTGATGCTGACCGGCAACTTCGCGCTGCTGGCCGGCCTTGATCCCGACGAGGTCGACGAGTGGTACCTCGTCGTCTACGCCGATGCCTACCAGTGGGTGGAGATGCCGAACACGCGCGGCATGGCGCTGTTCGCCGACGGGGGCGTGATGGGCTCCAAACCCTATGCGGCGTCCGGCGCCTATATCAATCGAATGAGCGACTATTGCAGTCGCTGTCATTACAAGGTCAAGCAGTCTACCGGCGAGCGCGCCTGCCCATTCAATATTCTCTATTGGGACTTCATGTTTCGCCACGAGCGTGCGTTGTCCGGCAATCCCCGGATGACGATGCCGTTGCGCACCATAACCCGCCTGGGCGCCGAGCGACGCGACGCGATCAAGCGCGACGCGGCCTCCTTCCTGGCCCGCATGGATGCCGGAGAGCGGGTCTAGCGCCCTGCACTGTATCCTTCTTGCCGCACTGGAACTGATCTGTAACAGGAGGCCGTCCGAGCGGCTTTACGCTCGTTGTCCTCGCGTTCTAGACAGGCCTGGGAACGCGCTTAGAACAAGACTCCCAGGAGGAAAGATATGTCTGTCAGACGGTCGCAACGGCTTTTCGCGGCTCCACTCTTCGGTCTGGCTTTGGGGAGCCTTGCTGTGCCGGCCTTTGCGCAGGCGCCCGTCACCACCAACGGAGCGGGCGGCGCCGGCGCGCTGCAAAGCGGCGCCTCGGGCCTCGGCGCCAGCCAGGGCGTCTCCCAGCCCCCGTCCCCGACGGCGCCCTCGGCCGTCCCGCCGCTCCCCACGGGCGAAGCCTCGCTCTTCCCTAACCTGTTCGGTCTCCGCCCGTACCTGACCGACCACGGCATCGGCATCATCGTGGACACCGTCGACGAGTTCTCCGGCAACATAACCGGCGGCGGCGGACCGCCGAGCAACGCATCCACCAAGACGGGCGGCGGCTCCAGCATCGCCGGCCAGGTCGCCTTCGAGTCCGACATCGATTGGCAGCGGCTCGCCGGCATCACCGGCTTCTCGACGCACACCATCATCCTCGGTCGTTACGGCGGTCAGCCGGCGAGCACGTTCATCGGCGACAACCTCAACCCCAGCCAGGAAATCTACGGGGCCGGCGGAAACGTGGTCGCCCACTTGGTGCAGGCCTACGGAGAGGAAACGCTGGCCGGCGGCAAGTTCGACGTGACGTTCGGCCGCATCCCGCTCGACGACGACTTCATGTCGTCGCCCCTCTACTGTAACTACCAGAACAACACGCTTTGCGGAAACCCCAAGACCAGCACCGACAACATCTATCACTCGTCCTACCCCGATGCGAACTGGGCCTTCCGCGTCCGTATCCGTCCGATCGCCGACTATTATATCCAGAGCGGCATCTTCTTCTCCGAACCCGGCATCTACGGCGACAAGTTCGACCGCACCGGCTGGAAGTTCGACGCCTCCGATATTTCTGGCGAGGCGTTCCCGGTCGAAGTCGGCTGGGAGCCGACCTTCGGCCCCAACCACCTGCCCGGCCACTACAAGATCGGCTTCATCTACGACAACAACAAGCACACCGATAACTACTTCGACCAGAACGGCGCGCCTTATGTCCTGAGCGGTCTTCCGGCCCGCGTGCGCACCGGCTCCACCTCCGGCTATGTGCTCGCCGACCAGATGGTCTACCGGACAGGACCGGGCGCCAACGATGGTGTTGTCGCCCTGGCGGGTTTCTACGACAACGATGAGGAAACCTCCGCCCGCGCTCAGCAATATTTTGCGGGCGCCGTGACCACGAACTTCTGGCACGCACGTCCGGCCGACACGATCGCCGCGCTCGTGAGCTACACGCGCTTGTCGGGCCTGCTCGGCAAGACCCAGGCTCTCGAGCTCGAGGAGGGCGTCAACCCCGACTTTGGCGGACTCGCCGATGGCGCCAGCGGCATCCAGACCTGGACGATCAATTTCGAACTCAACTACCAGATCGCCGTCTTCCGCGGCGTCGAGTTCGCACCGGACTTCCAGTATTTCATCCGCCCGAACGCCCAGAGCAATCTGCCCGACGCAGCGTTCCTCGGCTTCAAGACACACGTGACGTTCTTCTGATCTCTGCCCCGTGCCGCCGGTTGGCGGCACGGGGCAAGCAGTCGTGATCGACTGTCCATTGAAGGACAGGCGGCTGCGTCAAATTTACCCCGCGTCATCACGCGGGGTTTTTCATGTCTCAAGTCCCGATCAGGCCAGTTCGGCTCCTCGCAGTCGCACCCGTCACCCTCGTGCTTGTCGTCTCCGAGCCGGCCTTCGCCCAGATGAGCAAGTATGGCAGCGGCCTCTACTCGAGCGAGACCCTGTCGACACCGCCAGAACGCCGTCACGGCGGCTATTGGGGCAGCACAACCGCGAACCAAGCCGACGCATCGACGCCGAAGGGGCAGCCAGGCGCCAGCGGTGCTCGGGCCGCCCAGCCTCGGGCCGGTCAGGCATCGCGATGACCCGCCGCGCCCTGCCGACGCTCGTTCTCGCCGCCGCCATGCTGAGCGCCTGCGCCGTAGCTCCCGGCCAGCCGCTCATCGGCACCTGGCAAGGCGAGCCACCTGGCCCCGAACCTTCCGTGCCGCAGACCGTGACTCTGACCCTTTACGGTCTACCGACGGCCACATCCGGCGAATATGAGGTTGCGACCCTCACCCGTTCCGACAGCATCGGCAACCCATTCGCTCGCCAAAACGTCTGGTCCGGCCGCTGGACGCGATCGACGGGCACCGATAACGGCCAACCGCGTCAGATCCTCTTCCTGCACGACGCCCTGGCCAGCGACATCAACCAATACGCTGTCGGACCGGACAACACGCTGCAGCCCACCTCGGCCTATCTGCACCGCGATCTCACCCGGCAGGAGATCGCTCTTTTCACACTTCGGCCGCTGTCGGGCGCGCTGCCGCTGCCCGACTGATCCCTTGGCTCCGAAAGCGCGGGGCGATCGCTCGACTGTGCCCGGACGGCAACGCTTTTGGTCTCGTGGGCGCATCGGCGACGGCGAAGTCTTGTCTGCCACGGGTGAGAAGCGCCAACTCCGCGCGACGTCAGCGGCGGCATCCTGGACCGCTAAAACGAGGCTGGGAGTGCTCACGATGTCCAATCCTCGCGCCTTCCTCGGGTCGACGCGTCGCCACGTCTTGGCGGCCACCCTGATCGGGGCATCGTCGCTCGTCGGCTTGACCGGGACAGCGTCGGCGCAGACCTCACTGACACCCAGCGAGAACGTCAGCGAACAAAACAAGATGCCGCCGCTACCGAAGCCCGAGGCACTGCTGCCGGGCCTGTTCGGCCTCCGCCCATGGCTGACCGACCACGGCATCGCCGTCCTGCTCGACAATCGCGACGAGTTCTCCGGCATCATCAGCGGTCCGCGCCAAGGGGCCACCAACTCGGGCCAGTATTCGTTCGAAACGGACATCGACTGGCAGCGTCTGGCCGGACTGACGGGTTTCTCCACGCACACCGTCATCGTCGGCCGTTACGGCATTCCCGCCAGCCGCATCTTCGGCGACCAGATCAATCCCAGCCAGGAAATCTACGGCGCCGGCGGCAACACGGCCGCCCATCTCGTCTACGCCTTCGGCGAGGAGACGCTCGCCGGCGGCAGGGTCGACGTGGCCGCCGGCTGGATGCCGCTGCTCAACGACTTCCTCGCTTCCCCACTCTACTGCAACTACGAAAACAACGCTTTCTGCGGCAACCCGAAAGAGTCGTCGAACAACTTTGCCCTGTCGTCCTACCCCGACGCCGGCTGGGCCATCCGCGGCCGTGTCCGGCCGATCGCATCGGTCTACATCCAGTCCGGCATCTATTTCTCGCAAAGCAACATCTATAACTACGCCGAGAACTATCGCAGCGGCTTCACTATCGACTCCTCCTACATCAACGGCGAGGCGTTCCCGATCGAGGCTGGTTGGGAACCGAGTTTCGGTTCCGATCATCTGCCCGGCCATTACAAGATCGGCTTCGTGTACGATAACAACAATCATCCCAGCACCTACTTCGATGCCAACGGCGCTCCCTACGCCTTGAGCGGCCTGTCGCCGAAGGAGGTCAAGGGTTCGACCACCAGCTACGTGCTCGCCGACCAGATGCTGATGCGCAACGGCCCCGGCCAGACCGATGGCTTGATCGCGCTCGGCGGCTTCGTGCACAACGACCCGAACGTGCTCAACGAGGAAAACCAGTTCGAGGCAGGCCTGATCGACACCGGCTTCTGGAAGGCGCGTCCGCTCGACACGGTTGCGATCGGCTTCGACTACCAGACGATTTCGGGCGGCTCGACAAAGACGGAAGAGCTCGAGGAGGAACTCGGCACCCTGCCGGCGCCGCCTCCCGGCGAGGTCCCGAGCTACAAGCCCTACACGGTCACCGGCCTCCAAAGCCACGCCTTCGTCATCGAGGCGAACTACCAGATCCACGTCTTCCGCGGCGTGACGTTCGCGCCGGACTTCCAGTATTTCATCCGCCCGAACGCTCAGACCAATCTGCCCGACGCGGCCATCCTCGGGTTCTGGAGCCACGTCGAGCTGTTCTGACCGGGTGTCTGCCATGCGGAGCTGGGCCGGCCTCGTCTCCTGTCTCCTCTGCCTCGTCTCCGCCGGGGCACGCGCCCAGCAGCCGGCCAGCGCGGGCCCTCCGAACACCGGCTTCGCCACCGGCCCCAGCACGGAAATCTCGCAGCCCGGGCTCGGCCCGCTGTTCAGCTCGCCCTTCGGCCCGGACCACCTGTTCGGCAACTGGGGAGGGGCCAGGACCTTCTTGCAGGACCGCGGCATCGACGTCGACCTCGACTACCTGACCGAGAACACCGGCAACATCACCGGCGGCAGGAGCCAGGGCTTCGCCTATGCCGGCCAGGTGGCACTCGAGCTTGACGCCGACTTCGACAAGCTCTTCGGCTGGAAGGGTGCGGCGTTCCACTCGATCACCGTCCAGCGTTCCGGAACCGACGGATCGCTTGGCACGCTCGGCGACGACATCGCCACCACCCAGGAGATCTATGGCGGCGGCGGCAACGTCGTCGCCCACCTGGTCTACGCCTATTTTGAGCAGTCGCTGCCGGGCGGACGGCTCGACCTCGCCGCCGGCTACCTCCCGGTCGGCACCTACTTCGCCGCCTCGCCGCTCTACTGCGACTTCGTCAACGTCCTGTTCTGCGGCAACCCGCACCCGCTGCCGAACTACCCGACCCAGGCCGACTGGCCCAATGCCAGCCTCAGCGGACAGTTCCGCGTCCTTATCACGCCGCAGATCTACCTCCAGGCCGGGCTGTTCACGGTCGACCCCTATTTCGGCATCAGCGGCGGCGGCAGCTCGGGTTTCGCCTGGGCGAACCCGCGCTATTCGGGCGCCACGATCCCGATCGAGCTCGGCTGGGTGCCAAGATTCGGGCCGAACAGGCTGATCGGACACTACAAGGTCGGCTACGACCGCGACACGCACCGCTACGCGGACGTGCTCGACAACCGGCAGGGCGTCCCGCAACTGCTCGCCGGCGGCGCCTTCGCCAGCCAGGACCGCGACGACTACTACGTCCTGCTCGACCAGATGCTCGTCCGCCAGGGCAAGGCGGCGACCGACGGCCTCATCCTGTTCGGCGGCTGGGTGCACGCGACCGACGACATCAGCCCGCTCACCCAGCACGCCTTCGCCGGCCTGGTCAGCACCGGCTCGCCCTGGGGGCGCCCCAAGGACACGCTCGGCGTCTCGTTCAACTGGATCGAGATGAGCGGCGCCTTCACCCGCGCCGAGGAGATCGCGCTCGAAAGCGGCCAGACGCTCCCGCTCGACATCGACGGTTTCGGCGCCGCCTACGGTCCGCAGAACACGGAGCAGGTGGTCGAGCTCGCCTACACCGCCGCCATCTACCCCGGCGTCAGCTTCGTGCCCGACGTCCAGTATCTCATCCGTCCCGGCGCCACGACCGCGACGCCCGACGCCGCCGTCCTGGGCTTTCGGACCAACATCAACTTCTAGCGGCAACCGACGCCGGCTCAGCCCCGACCCGACGCGGTCCACGCCGTTGCGAACCGCCTTCCGCGACGCGCCGGACGCGCCTAAAAACCTCGCAACGTCGCGCGGGTCCTACAAAAATGAACATTGAGAACAATCCGCGGGTTCCCATGACACGGGCACAAACGGCGGCGAGCATCACTGCGACCCTGATCCTCGTCCTGATGGGCCTCTACACGCTGCACGAGTTCCTGCCCGCGATCGCCTGGGCGGTGATCTTCGCGATCGCCATCTGGCCGCTCTACGACCGCGCGCTCCGCCGCTGGCCCTCGCACGGCCACCTGCTTCTACCCTCGCTTTTCACCCTCGCGGTCGCCTTGATCTTCATCCTGCCGCTCGCCCTGGTCGCCATCCCGCTCGGTCACGAAGCCCATGGCATCCTGCAGTGGGTCGAGCAGGCCCGGCAATACGGCGTTCCCGTCCCTTCCTTCGTGCAACATCTGCCGTTCGCGTCCCGCATCACGCCCTGGTGGCAGCAGAACCTGTCGGACCCGCACGCCGCTTCCCAGCTGTTCGGACGCGCCGCGCAAGGCAAATACGTCGCCATGGGTGGGCATGTCGGCAGCCAGGTCCTGCACCGCCTCGTCCTTTTCGGCTTCACCCTGCTGACGCTCTTCTTCCTGTTCCGTGACGGGCAGCGCCTGAACGACCGGCTGCTGCGCGCCAGCCGCCGCGCCTTCGGCCCGCCCGGCGAGACCGTCGGCCGCCAGATCGTCGCTTCCATCCACGGGACCGTGGACGGTCTGGTCCTCGTCGGCTTGGGCGAGGGCGTCGTGCTCGGCATCGTCTACGTCTTCGCCGGCGTTCCGCACCCGACCATCTTCGGCGTGGTCACCGCGATCCTCTCGATGATCCCCTTCGGTGCCGCGATCGCCTTCTGGCTCGCCGGCGGCGTCCTGCTGGTGCTCGGCCACACGGTGGCGTGCATCGTCGTCGTCGTCATCGGCCTCGCCGTCACCTTCGCCGCCGATCATTTCATCAGGCCGAGCCTGATCGGCAGTGCCACCAGGCTCCCGTTCTTGTGGGTGCTGTTCGGCATCCTCGGCGGCATCACGGCCTGGGGGCTGTTGGGCCTGTTCGTCGGTCCGGCCATCATGGCCGCCCTCATCCTGCTTTGGCGTGAGTGGGTGGGGGACCAGCAAGGCCCGATCAGTCCCGCTTGAGCGTGCGCTCTCGCGTCAGGCCGGCCGCCAGCCGAAACGGTCGGCGAGGAACCGGTGCAGATCAAGCAGCGTGGTTTCTCCGACCAGGATGGCGCTGACCGCATCCACGCTCGCCGTTGCCGCCAAGGCCTGCAACGAGGCTGCCCCCGTCGCCGACACCACCGAAGGTGCCATGCTGGCGCGCGTGCAGGCCGCTCGCCATCGCGCCACCGCCCCGGCCGGCGCCAGTTGCGGCAGCACCAGCAACGCGTCCAGCATCGACGCCGCACTCGCCGCCCTGTAGGCCGGCGCCAGTGGACCCGCGACCGGGCGGCTAAACGCCCGCAGCGCAATCTCGTGCAGGGTCTCGACGTCCGGCAGCGCGGGGTTGCGCGCCGGCTCTGCCGTGCCATCCACCCCGTCGAGTGCGAACAGCGGCTCGAAACCCGCTTGTCTCAGGCCAGCCAGCCGCTCCGGCACCTTGGGCCCGCTGAGCAGCATCGCATCCGCCCGACCGTCGCGGAGCGCCGCCTCCTGTTCGGCCTGTTGCCGCAGGCCGAACACCGGATCGGCACGCAACCGCAGCAGCTCGAGCCCGAGGATCGCTGGCAGTTCGCAACCCGCCGGTGTCGAGGCCGCCAACCGCACCGGCGCGCCGACCCCGAGGCTCGACAGCGCCATTCGCCCGACCACCACCCCCGGTGCCACCGCAGCGAACGCCGGCACCCACAGCCCCGCGTCGAAATGCACCCTGGGATCGCCCGCCAGCCATGCCATCGCCGCCGTCCCCGGCACCATCAGCGCCGCGGATCCGTCCGGAGCCGCCCGCGCCTCGAACTCGTTCGCCGCCGTCACTCCGTCGAGCCCGCCCGCGGTGGCCACCGAGACGGCGCCGTCGGCGCCCTGCGCCTGCAACCCGGCCAGTGACGCGCCCAGCAGCGGCGCCAGCAGATCGGCGAACGCGCGCGCCGTGCCACCCGGGGCACCTCCGACCAGCAATGTCGGCTGCCCGGGGGCGCCGATCGGTGGCGCGGCCGGATCGGAACCGTTGCCGAGCAGCACCTGTCCCCGTGCGCCACGCGAGACGAACAAGCAGCCCGACAGCAGAAGCAACCCCCGCCGCGTCGCCGACTGACCCGTCCCGCCCTTGGGCTCCCGCATCGCGCGACGCTAAGGCCAGGACGCCAGCGGCGGCAAGCTCATCAGGATCGCCTCGATGTTGCCGCCGGTGCGCAAGCCGAACAGAGTGCCGCGGTCGTGCAGGAGATTGAACTCCACGTAACGCCCGCGGCGCGCGAGCTGCGACGCCCGCTCCCGCTCTCCGAACGGCGTCATCCACCGCCGGCGCACGATCGCCGGGTAGGCGTCGAGAAAAGCGAGCCCGACATCGCGCGTGAACCGCAGGTCGGCCTCGGCATCGCCGCTGTCATGGTGGTCGTAGAAAATGCCGCCCAGTCCCCGCCGCTCGCCCCGGTGAGGCAGGAAGAAGTAACGGTCGCACCACTCCGAAAAACGCGGGTAGTAGCCCGGATCGTGCGCGTCGCAGGCCTGCCGGTAGCTCGCATGAAACAGTGCCGCATCCTCGGCGGCGGCCGGACTGTCGACCAGCATCGGCGTGATGTCGCCGCCGCCGCCGAACCAGCCCTGCGTCGTGATCAGCATACGCGTGTTCATGTGCGCCGTTGGCGCCCATGGATTGCGCGGATGCCCGACCAGGCTGATCCCCGACGCCCAAAATCGCGGGTCCTCCGCCGCACCGGTGACTCCCGCCGCGAACTCGGGCGCGAACCGGCCCCACACCGTGGAGACGTTCACGCCCACTTTCTCGAACACCTCGCCACGCATCACCGCAATCGTGCCGCCGCCGCCGTGCGATCCGTCCTCGGTCGGCCGCAACCAAGGCTTGCGGTCGAACCGCGCCTCCGACCCAGCTTGCGCCTCGATCGCCTCGAGCGCGCTGCACAGCCGGTCCCGCAATTCCTCGAACCAGAGCCGCGCGGGTTCGCGCAGCGCCTCGTGCGCGATCAAGGCACCAGCCTGCCGACGCCCTCGGCCGGGGTGTCGAACGGCACCGGCTCCGCCGTGATCGTTGATCCGTGCGGCGGTCCCACCGGCACCAGAGCCGTCGACGGGCGCGTCGCCCACGCCAACCGTCCCGGCGCCAGGCAGCTCGGGCAGGTCGGCGACCACGCCGCATGCTCGGTCGCGCAATGCGTGCACCGCCACACCGGATCGGGGAGAGCCGACGCCAGCGCCCGCAGCGCCTCCATGTGCGCCGCCCGCCGCTCGGGCTCCGACAACGCCGGGTCGCGCTCGACGATGTCGGCGAGCAGCGCCAATGTCCGCCGTTGCGGACCGGCCAGCCGGAGTGCCGTCTCCGCATGGCGGCGGGCCTCGCCCACCATGCCGGCCTCGAGCGACGTCCGCCCCATCAGCAGGTGCGCTTCCAGGGTTTCCGGATCCTTGGCCACGAGGTCGGCCGCGATCTTCACCCGCTGCAGCGGATCCGGCTGATCCGACATCGCGGCGTCGGCCAGCGACGGGTGCGGCGCCCGCCTCCAGGTGTCGCGCAGCACCGCGAGCGCCCGCCGCTCGTTCCAGTCGCCGTGCAGCCGCCGCGCGTAGGCGATGGCCGCCGGTGCGAGATCCGGCGCCAGCTTGTGCGCCTGCTTGGCGAGCTTGAGCGCCTGGCCGTCGTCGGTCTCCGCCTCGGCCGCCGCGGTCGCGAACGCCGCCCGCTCGGCATCGTCGCGCGCCGACGACAGCGCCTCGCGCCAGTTCTCGGTCCGCACCGCCAGCGCCAACCGCTCGTTGCGCACCCAGGCCGTGTCCGGCCGCGTTCGCTCGGCCTGCGTCACCAGCTCGCGCGCCCGCCCATAATCGGCCCGGTCGACCGACAGCCTGATCAGCCCGCGCAGGCCCAGAAACGCTGCATCGTGCCGCGCCGCAAGCATCTCGTAGGTCGCTTCCGCCTCGTCGAGCCGGCCCGACGCGCGGTCCGCCTCGGCCGCCAGCAGCAGCGTCTGCGGCGTCGGCCCCAGCAGCCGCCGCGCCCGGTTGGCCTCCCGTCGGGCGTCGCCTGCCTCGCCCGCCGCCAGCGCCAGTAGCGCGCCCGTCAGCGCCCGGTCGCCTGCCCGCCGCCGCCGCAGCTCCGCTCGCTGCCCGAACCGACCCGGCAGGTGCAGGATCGTCGCCGCCAGACGGACAAACAGGTAGA